>NZ_DGRD01000035.1:0-43542 GCF_002390965.1 Corynebacterium sp. UBA4397 | reverse complement strand
GTGCGGTAGCAAGGCCATCCGGTCTATCCTGAATGATCGGGCTCATGCGGAGACCGGTAGCAAAAGCGGATTTCAGTATTCAGGACAACTGACCTACAAAACACTGCACTCAAAACCTCTAGGTCCGCTAGAGACCTTCATTAAAGACACAACGGAGTCCTCAATTAGTTTCTAGAGCCGGATCATCGGTTCCCAACCTGCTGGAATGCTATCGCTGGTGACGATCTTGCGCCCGAAGGGGAAGCAGGTCACAGGGATCATCTTGAGATTGGCCAAGGCAACGGGCAGCCCGATAATCGTCACTGCTTGCGCCAGCGCAGTGGCCATGTGGCCTATTGCTAGCCACACGCCTGCGAAGATGAACCACACGACGTTGCTCAAGGCCGACATTCCGCCGGTACCGCCCACCGGTTGCACCACAGTGCGCCCAAAAGGCCAGAGCGCGAAACGCGCCATGCGGAAGCTAGCCACGCCTGCCGGAATAGTAACCACTAGCAAGCAGGCCACCACGCCAAAAATGAAGTATCCGGCAGCAAGGGCGAATCCGCCGACAACAAACCAAATAATATTTAAAATCGTCTTCATAACCGCTACCCTAGTCGAGTCGCGGCCTTCCGAGCGCGCATTCTTTAAGGTCTCACACTTGTCACATCTTCGCTACCCCCGGGCTTTTGCTAAGCTCGGTGGCTGGTTTCACCACCCCGCTTCCTCACAACAGAAAGATATGACTTGCACACTGTCATCGACTGGATAGTCAGCCTGATGAACACCTTGGGCGCGCCCGGGGTAGGTATCGCCATCTTCCTTGAGAATATCTTCCCGCCGGTCCCCTCGGAAGTCATTCTCCCCCTCGCCGGTTTTACGGCCTCGCGCGGGGAGATCAACCTCTTGGCCGCCATAACCTGGTCCACCATTGGCTCTGTCCTTGGAGCCTTCGTGCTTTATTGGATCGGCGCGGCAGTGGGCATCTCTCGCCTGCGCCGCATCGCCGACTGGATGTGGCTGACCACGCCGGAGGACGTTGACAAGGCGCTCGGATTCTTCGATCGTCATGGCTCCGCGTCTGTGTTCTTCGGGCGCTTCATTCCCGGAGTGCGTTCGCTCATCTCAATCCCCGCCGGCGTAGACCGCATGCCAATGCTCAAATTCGGTCTATGGACCACTGCGGGGTCGCTGATTTGGAATACCGTGCTAATTCTTTTGGGTTTTCAGCTCGGCGAGAACTACCACATCGTTTCCGATTTCATCGACCGCTTTTCCTCGGTGATCTATGTCCTCCTCGTACTCATCGTGGTGGGCGTGGGCATTTATCTTTTCCTGCGTCAAAGGCGCCGGAAGAACCGGGATTCGCCCGTTAACGCCAGCCAGGCTGACCCCGGTTCGACCCCACCGGAGCCGGTTGGCACACCGGACACCACCAAATAACCCGCTCGAGCTCGCCCTCATCGCCGCCGGCGTCTACTCCGCCCAGAAACCCCTTCTGGATCAGCGTGCCGCAACGCCGACAGGGCGCGTTATTCCGCCCGAATACGTAGGTTGTTTCCCCTGCCCGCCGCACGCCAGTGGTCACGCGGATAGGGGAATCTTTATTGGCCCACATGATGCGGCGCGCGACGTCGAGGACATGCTCGTAGTCAATGTCCCCCACTCGGGCTGCCGGATGCACCCCGGCAATGAAACAGGCTTCGGCGCGGTACTCGTTACCAATGCCGGCCACGTTGCCTTGGTCGAGCAATGCTGCCCCGATGGATCGGCCCGGCCGCATAGAAATCCTGCGCACGGCCTCTTCCCTATCCCACCGCGGCAAGAGGATATCGGGGCCCAAGTCGGCGATGGATTCGTAGTAATCATCGAGTCCAAAAACCTCTACTAGGCCTAACCAGTGGCCCACCAGCTCAATATCACGTGGGCGATTGGCCAGAGCCAGTACCACCCTCGCGCTGTGTGCTGGACGACGCCACCTGTCCCCCACGTAGTGGATAGCCCACGTGCCCTCCATCTTCAGATGTGTGTGCACTATACGGTCATCGAACTGCATGAAGAGGTGCTTGCCATAGGGCCACACCCGCTGGCAGCTCGTGCCTTCTAAATGCACCGTGGCATAGCGCGGTACGCGAAAGGAGCACCCAGTGACCTCCCGGCCCTCCATGAAGTGAAGCCTATTGGCCAGCTGTAGTACCGAATCTCCTTCTGGCATCTAGGAGAGCTCATGCTCGCGCTGCGCCTGCCACGGTGTGATGACGTGACTGCGATTGAGTTCCGCTATGTCTGTGACCCCCAACAGTTGCGCCGTGTTCTTTAGCTCCGCGGACAAGAGCTCGATGACTCGGTCGACGCCCTCGCGTCCACCCGCCATAAGGCCATAGAGATAAGCGCGGCCGATGAGCACAAAGTCTGCTCCTAGGGCTAGCGCTATGGCTATGTCGGTGCCCGACATTATGCCCGAGTCATAGATGATCTCTGCCTCATCGCCTACCTCGGCTTTCACTGCTTCAAGCGCTTGCAGGGTGTTGACCACGCGATCGAGCTGGCGTCCACCATGGCTGGAGACGACTACGCCATCTGCACCGAGATCTATGACCTTGCGTGCATCGGCGGGGTTAAGAATGCCCTTCACAAAGAGCTTGCCCTTCCATTGCTGCCGAATCCACGCCAAGTCCTCGAAGCTCAGCGCAGGGTCAAACATGGTGTTAACGAGCTCGCCCAAGGTGCTTGTCGTGCTTGTAAGGGAAGCGAAGGTGACCGGATCAGTGCTGAGGAAGTTAAACCACCACTCTGGCCGCCACGCGGCATCCACGACAGTTCCCAGCGTTAGCCGCGGCGGGATGCGCATGCCGTTGCGAGTATCACGCAGGCGCTGCCCTGCCACCGGCGTATCTACGGTGACAACCAAGGTGTCATAGCCAGTGGCGGCGGCGCGATCAATGAGGTCTTCGCAGGCCGCGTGATTCTTCCACAGGTAGAGCTGGAACCAGCGCCGCCCAGTGCCCGATGTACGCGCCACTTCTTCCACGGAACGGGTACCCATGGTTGAGAGCGTGAAGGGGATACCCGCGGCTGTGGCTGCAGCTGAGCCCGCGTCCTCTCCCTCTGCGTGCATGAAACGAGTAAAGCCTGTGGGGGCAATGCCGAAGGGCAAGGAAGAGTCAGCGCCCGCGATGGTAGTAGACAACTTGACATCATCTGCCCCAGTGAGGACGTTCGGAAGCAAACGAATCTCGCGGAAGAAATCACGGGACTCCCGGTAGGTCACCTCATCACGCGCAGCGCCATCAACATAGTCGAAGGCAGCCTTAGGAATGCGCCGCCTGGAGATCTTTCGCAGATCCCACACATCAGCCGCCTTATCAAGACGGGCTGCGCGGCGATCCAGCGTGGGTTTGCCAAACTTCATGACATTCTTCAGCTCCGAAATATCCGGCAGCTGCCTCTTCATACGCATTTCTTCATTCCTCCAAAAATCTGTCTTAGTTATCTTGTTTCAGTTTCAGGATTACTCTCCTCGGCGCGCTAAATCCACCGTGCTATCCATTCTGCGCTGGAGAACCCAGATTCTTGCTCCGATGCCAGCTCTAGTGAACCGTCCTTGTGCGCGCGGCCAGGACCGACGCCACAGAGATAGCGCAGCAAATAGCAACAGCAATGGCACCGAAGATGACTCTTCCACCCGAGGCCTGGATGATCCATGCCAATACCAGCGGGGTAAACCCGGCTACTACAGCTCCGTTGAGCTCGCGGGCGAGGGCAATTCCAGAATATCGTTCGCGAGCACCGAATAAGCTGGCGAGAAATGCCCCTTGAGCGCCCGAAGTCATGGCGATGATGAACCCATAACCAACCGCAATCATGACTCCAGCCAGCACTGCGTTGCCGGAAGAAAGCGCGTTAAAAAGCGGGAATGCAAATGCTGCAGCGCACAGGCTGCCTATAGCTAGTACTCGTCCTGCCCCGAACTTATCAGCGGCTAGGCCGCCGAAGGGCGTGCCGAGCACTCCGGCGAGGGTTCCCAAAGTCACGGCAGCGAGCGCGGTCGGCCGCTCCATTCCCACTGCGGGCGAGGTCATCAGAGAAATACCGAATACTGCCATTGCGTAGTTGAGGGCATTATGTCCGGTCACCGCGCCGAAACCAATGACTACTTCGCGCCAGCTCTTCTTTAACAACGCCACAAAGGGGATTTCCTCCCGCTGCTCCTCGGTGCGCTGCACCGCAGCCACATACTCCGGAGTCTCCTCGAGGCGGCGTCTGATGAAGATGGCCACTGCAAAAAGCACGGCGGAAGCCAGGAAAGGAATGCGCCATGCCCCACCGAGCAGGGCTTCCTCCCCTAGCGAGGAGACAGCCAAGAATGCACCAGTTGCCATCGCCATGCCGAGGGGCGGCGTCGAAAGCACGAGGGCGGTGAAGAATGCCCGCATCCGCAGGGGCGCAAACTCCGCCACAATTGTCATAGCCCCAGCCAACTCGGCACCGGCGCCCATGCCTTGAATCAGGCGAAAGAGAACCAGCAAGATCGGCGCGGCGACGCCGATGAGTACTTGGGTCGGAAGGAGCCCGATGCCCACAGTCGCAATTCCCATCAGCATGATCGAAAGCATCATTGCCGGACGCCGCCCCCAGGAGTCACCTATGTGCCCAATGAGCACTCCTCCCAAGGGGCGCGCAACGAATCCCACCGCAAAAGTAGCGAAGGCTGCCAGCTGTCCGCCCACAGCCGATCCCTGGAAAAAGAGCGGTCCGATGACCAATCCAGCAGCGGCACCATAAAGCGCATAGTCATACCACTCGATTACGGTTCCGGACATCGCGGCGATGAGAGCACGCTTGCCCTCTTTTCCAAGGCGCTCCGGATTACCCGGCGCGCCTTTCAGCCCAGTGTCATCAGCATTAGGAGCAAGTATATTCGGGGCCTTATTGGGGCGGGCGGTAGTGTCTGACATGAGATATATTTCTATCCCGTTATAGATGCTTCCTACAAGGGCGGGGGAACCCAAATCCCCCGCCTATCACCTCCGAGAGAGGCGGGCGCCACATCGGCCGCAGGTTTCCTCCCATAGCGTGGAACGCTATCGACGCCGCTGCCCCCGAAACGGCGCTGGGCCGCGCGGACGGAAGCCGCCTCCGCCCCCTTCTGTCCTTCCTGGGTCTCTACCTTCATCAGGGCTCGCGGGGTCCTGCGGATCGTCAAAGCTGAGGTCATCTATCGCCTGGCTGACCCTTCGCCCACCGCGCGGAATGCGCGGGGCACGCGCTTGGGCGCTGATGCGCACGCCTTTGGGAGTGATGCCGGCACCCGCTTCCCGCAGGAGCGAAGCCAGGGCGCTTTCGTGTACTGGGCGCCCGTTAGCCTTCTCAATGACTAGGGGTGAGAGCCTGCCCGCGGCGATAAGCTCAGTTACTGCCACCAGTAGAAAGCGCACCGCTTCTTCGTGGCTAATGCCTCCAGGCAGGGCATCGAAGAAGGTGCTCAGGCTGCGGCCGCCACGGCTAAGGTGGGCGATGAGTAGGCCGTCGACAAGCACTACCAGCGCACCAGCCGCACGCGTGGGCCCACCCTTGCCTGTCTGGCCATCACTATCATCGCGCTGCGGCCAGGGCAGCGCGGCGCCGTAGGGATTAGCGGGATCCGCCGCGGCCAAGACATAAGTCTGCGGCTCCTGCGTCCCCGAGGGCCAGCCCATGACATCGGGGGAATCCGCGAGGCCACGCAGTCGATCGATGACGGCGGGCGTGGAAAACTGCGCAGCGCCCAGCCCGTCAATAACGTAACCGCGCAGGGCTTTGCCGCTTTCCTCGAAACCGGAGAGTACCTTGTAGGCCAAGGCGAAACCTCCTATGACGTCCTCCGCGACCACGCTGCCGCGGGTGACAACGCCATAGCGATCCAGCCAGGCCTCCCCGTGCGCCACCGAGCGGGCGGTGGCCTCCGTCGAAGCCGCCATGGACAGTGCCCACCTCCCCGCCATATCGTTAGGCACAGCGCCACCGGCTCCCGGTCCCGCTTGCTGCGCCTGGGCAAAAGAGGTCCTGCCCATGCGCAGGCGCGAGCGGGTGGGGCGCCGCTTGGCACGATGGGCGGTGGCAGCGCGCCGACCGGAGGCTGCAAGATGGGAACGCACTGGGCCAAAGGAATCCGGGGAAACTATGCCCATCTCCACAAGCTCCCACATTGCTTCCCGCAGCTCCTGGGGCGTCGCCGGCACTTCCCGGGCAAGGTCGTGGAAAAGAAATCCGCCTCCCCGGGATAGAACCGCCACTACCGCCTGCTGAACCACACTCAGGGAGTGTGTGTCGTGGTGTGGAATGAGTTGGGCCGCGTAATCCACCGGCAAGAGCATGATCCAAGGATCCGCGTTGCCGGCCTTACCCGCGCCGACGATAAGCACTTCCCCGTTGAGGGTGAGCTCGTCAAGCAGCGGTGGAGAGTAGTCCCCCACCCGCGCCGGCAACACCAAAGACTCCCATGCAGAGGCCGGCAGGCGCACCCCGGCCAGCTGCTCGACGACGGCAAATACCCCATCAGCCCCACGCAACGCCGGGCGCTGTCCACTGGGCGCGACCTGCTGCCAATCCGGGAGGAAACGCCCATAAGCAGCCTGCGAGACGGGCTCGGTGGCTGCACGCGCCGCCGCAAGAGAACGCGAGCGAATGATGCGCAAGACCTCGCTCGCGCAGTACTCCGTCTCCTCGATTCCCTGGCGATAGCGCCCCTCCACGATGTTATCCAAGGATCCAAGCACGGTATGCGCGGCCGAGACAGAAAGACCAAAGGCTTCCGCGAGATCGCGCAATATGAAGGGCCCACGCGTGCGTGCCCAACGCGCCACCAGCTGTGCCAAAGCATCGGTGATGGTGGCCTGCTGCGCCGCCACGCCCGGCGGGACCGGAACCCCTAGTCCGTCACGCAGCAATGGCGCATCGTGAGACTGGGCCACGTGCTCGCGCCCGCCGATCCGCACGAACATGATGCGCGAGCCAAGGCCCTTGATCGCCGCGAGCGGGACATCCGTGTGCGCGGGTAGCTCATCAATAGGAATAGGGCCGAGGACGCGGAAGAGATCCGCCACCTCCTCGGTGGTGCGCGCCCTTCGCCCCGGCGCAGTGCGCTGCAGTTGCGCATCCACCTGCTCGATGATCTCGGGTTCTAGAAGCTCGCGCAGCTCGACGGTTCCCAGCAACTTGGCCAGGAGCGCCGGGTCAAGAGCCAGCGCAGCAGCACGCTTTTCCGCCAGGGGCGAATCCCCCTCGTACATAAAGGCGCCTGTGTAGTTAAAGAGCAGCGTCGAAGCAAAGGGCGAGGGCTGCTGCGTTGTCACCTCCGCGATGCGAATTCGGCGATGCCCGAGCTCGCGCATCGTGGTGCTTAAAGCCGGGAGGTCATAAACGTCCTGCAGGCACTCACGCACTGTCTCCAAGATGATGGGGAATGAAGGATATTTGCGGGCGACGTCGAGAAGCTGCTCGGCGCGCTGCCGCTGCTGCCAGAGAGGGGCACGCTTGCCCGGATTGCGCCGTGGCAGCAACAAAGCCCTGGCCGCGCACTCGCGAAAGCGAGAGGCAAAAAGCGCTGAGCCGCCCACCTGCTCGGAGACAAGATCTGCTATCTCATCCGCGTCGAAGATAAAAAGGGACGCATCCGGCTCCTCCTCACCCTCCGGAAGGCGCAGGACGATGCCGTCGTCGCCGGCAACGGCCTGAGGATCCATGCCCGTTCTTTCTGCCACGCGCGCACCTACGGCGAGGGCCCATGCAGCGTTGACTCCGCGGCCAAAGGGCGAGTGCAGCACTATTCGCCAATCCCCTAGCTCATCGTGAAAACGCTCCAGAAGCAGGGTTTTTTCATCGGGAACGAGACCCGTGGCCTCGTACTGTTCGTTCAGGTAGGCCAAGATATTCGCACGCCCGCGCTTGTCGACGTCGCGGATAAGACCCGGGTCCTCGCGCACGTCGCGGCGATACGCGCCCAGCGCCTGCCCCAGTTCGAAGGGGCGGCCGGCCTGGTCACCGTTCCAAAAAGGCAGCCGGCCTGTGTGACCGGGGGCCGGGGCAACTATGACCTGGTCGCGGGTGATCTCCTCTATTCGCCAGCTTGTGGCCCCGAGGGTAAATACGTCACCCGCACGGGACTCGTAGACCATCTCCTCGTCGAGTTCTCCCACTCGGCGCGGCGCGCCTTGGCCGCCGGCTAGAAACACCCCGAACATGCCGCGATCCGGGATGGTTCCTCCGCTGGTAACGGCGACGCGCTGCGCACCTGGTCGTGGGGTAAGCAACCCGGTGACTCGGTCATAGACTACCCGCGGCTTCAGTTCCGCAAAGTCGGTGGAGGGATAGACACCGCTAACCAGATCGATGACCGAGTCAAACACCTCCCGGGCCAGATCGCGGTAGGGCCAGGCTCGCCGCACGGTGTCATACCATTCATCGACGTCAATACCATCCGCATGAGCGGCGACCTGGGCCACGGTTTGCTGCGCCAGCACATCAAGAGGGTTGGCCGGCGAATGCATTTCCTCGATGAGCCCCTCTTGCATGCGCGTGACGGTCAGAGCCGATTGGACGAGATCTGCACGGTGCTTGGGATAAAAAGAACCGTGCGAGACGGCCCCCACCGAGTGCCCGGCGCGGCCCACACGCTGCAGGCCGGAGGCCACCGAGGGCGGCGACTCTACTTGGACAACCAATTCGACGGCACCCATGTCGATTCCCAGTTCAAGGGAGCTGGTCGCCACCACGGCGCGCAGGGTACCTTCCTTGAGCATCGTCTCTGTCTGCGCGCGCTCATCCTTAGAAACCGAGCCATGATGCGCGCGGGCGATGATCGAGGGAGCCTTGCCCGCCACGTCCACCTGCTTCATCAGCTGCGCAGGATCGCGCCTGGTCTCAGGGGAAAGACTATCTGGATCAAACTCCTGCGCATAGAGCTCGTTGAGGCGCGAGGTCAAACGCTCGGCGGTGCGGCGGGCGTTGACAAAGATGAGCGTTGAACGGTGCTCCATGACCTCTCTATAGAGTTCCTCCTCGATGAACGGCCAGATCGACTTCGCACTCGGCAGCGCTGAATCCTCAGCCACCGGCGGGAGATTCTCGCGGGTGATCCCAGTGCGATCATCAACAGTGAGCTCACCGATGGTTGAGCCCTGCTCCGGGGTGGGAAGATCTGACATGTCCTCCACCGGCACGTGGACCTGCAGACTCCAGCGCTTCTGCGCAGGGGGTGCGACTATCTCTACGGGGCGACCACCTCCGAGAAAGTTTGCAACCGCACTCAGGGGACGCACCGTGGCTGAAAGCCCAATGCGTTGGAAGGAGCCTGCCACCGCCGCCAGCCGCTCGAGGGTTAGCGCCAGGTGCACGCCGCGCTTCGTGCCCGCCAGTGCGTGAATCTCATCCACGATGACCGTGTCCACCGTAGATAAAATGCCCGCGGCTTTAGACGTGAGCATGAGATAGGCAGATTCTGGAGTGGTAATTAACACGTCTGGGGGCTTGCGTACCTGGCGTGCACGCTCCGCGGCTGGGGTATCTCCCGAGCGCACCGCCACCGAGATATCCGGGATGGGCAGTCCCATGCGCTCAGCCACACGGGAAATTCCCGCCAGTGGCGCCCGCAGGTTATTCTCCACATCGACGCCGAGGGCTTTAAGCGGTGAAATATACAAGATGCGCACCCCATCGTGGGTACCCTGCGCCTTTCCCACTGGAAGCGCAGTCTGGCCCTCTCTTTCAACGAGGCTATCCAAGGCCCAGAGAAAGGCCGCCAGCGTCTTACCGGAGCCGGTCGGCGCCACAACTAAGGCATGCTCGTTGCGGGAAATGGCCTCCCAAGCCGCAGCCTGGACTGAAGTTGGGGCGGCGAAAACCTCCTGGAACCATCCCGCTACCTGGGGATGAAAACGTGAAAGGATACTTTCCGGCATGCCCTACTCTAACCCGCGGGGTAGTCTGGTCAGCATGAGCGTTGAGATTTCCGATTCCCGCCTGACTAACTCCCTCGCAGAAGGCTGCGGCGAGATCCTCAAAGGAGTACGCAATGGCGGCCTCTTGCGGGGGCTTTCGCTCGGTGATGCCGGTGACGAGGCCGCCCAAGAATGGATAGCACGGGTGCTTGCGCACCACCGCCCAGAAGACGGCATCCTCTCAGAGGAGGCCACCGATGACCTCAGCCGGTTGAAAAAGCACCGCGTTTGGGTCATCGACCCTTTGGACGGCACCAAGGAATTTGCCACCGGCCGCCAGGATTGGGCAGTCCATATTGCGTTGGTCATCGACGGCGCTCCCCAGTTTGCCGCGGTAAGCCTGCCGGACCTCGGCGTCACCTTCAAGTCCTCAGATGTGCGCGCCGTGACCGGCCCGCTGGCCAAGCGCTTCGTGGTCTCGCGTAACCGTCCGCCACAGGTGGCAAGCTACATCGCCGAGAACATGGGCTTTGACACCGTGGGAGTAGGTTCCGCTGGGGCAAAGGCCATGCACGTCTTACTCGGTGACTTTGATGGCTACATTCACGCCGGTGGGCAATACGAATGGGACCAAGCAGCCCCCGTGGGCGTTGCCTTGGCCGCTGGCTTGCACTGCTCGCGCCTCGATGGCAGCCCCATCACTTTCAACAACGAGGACACGTTCATCCCCGATCTCCTCATCTGCCGCCCCGAATTGGCCGATGACATCTTGGAGCACGCGGCCAAGTACGCCGACATCAACGGTGGCTTCTAAGCACCGTTGATGTCCTTCACGAACTCCGTCCACTAGGGTCTGCATTCCAGAGCTTGAGGCCTCAGCCTTGTTTTGCCCCGCTGTTTTCTTCACCAGCTCTTTGATTAGACTGTTCACCATGATCGCAACGCCATATGAAGACCTGCTCCGTTCCGTGCTCCACGATGGCGCCTCCAAAGGCGACCGCACTGGGACGGGAACCCGCTCGATATTCGGCGCTCAGTTGCGCTACGACCTCAGCAAGTCTTTTCCCCTCCTGACCACGAAGAAAGTCTATTTCCATGGCGTGATCGGCGAGTTACTGTGGTTCCTGCGCGGCGAGTCCAACGTCTCCTGGTTGCAAGAAAACCGCGTGAAGATCTGGGATGCCTGGGCCGATGAGAACGGCGAGCTCGGACCCGTCTACGGAGTGCAATGGCGTTCTTGGCCCACACCAGCTGGCGAACACATTGACCAGATCCAATCGGCCCTAGACACCTTGCGCAATAATCCGGATTCTCGGCGCAATATCGTCTCCGCGTGGAATGTCGCGGAGCTCGACAAGATGGCACTTATGCCCTGCCATCTTCTGTTTCAGCTCTATGTTGCGGATGGAAAGCTCAGCATGCAGGTCTATCAGCGTTCTGCGGACATGTTCCTCGGGGTTCCTTTCAACTTGGCCTCCTATGCCGCGCTGACCCACATGTTTGCTCAGCAGGCGGGCTTGGAAGTCGGTGACCTCATCTGGACCGGCGGTGACTGCCATATTTACAATGACCACATCACCCAAGTCGAGGAACAGCTCTCCCGGGCACCGCGTGAATACCCCCAGCTCAAACTCCACAAAGCCGCTTCCCTTTTTGATTACAACTTCGACGACTTTGAGCTCATCGGCTACGACCCCCACCCTTCAATCAAGGCCCCGGTGTCCGTCTAATGCTGGGGGCGATTTGGGCTCAATCCCTCGACGGCGTCATCGGTGACGGACAGGCCATGCCTTGGCACGTCCCAGAGGATCTCAAGCACTTTAAGGCAGTGACCGTGGGCAGTCCGGTGGTCATGGGTCGGCGCACCTGGGATTCGCTAAACCCGCGCTTTCGTCCGCTGCCTGGGCGAGACAATTACGTTGTCTCCTCACGGGAAGCCGGACAATGGTCCGCAGGCGCCAGTGTCAGCCCCACCATTCCGCCGCTTGAATCCGCGTGGGTCATTGGCGGCGGGCAGCTCTATGCGGCAACCCTCGACCGCGTCGACACCATCGAAATCACCCTCATAGGGGTCAACGTGGGGAATATCTACGGGGTTAGGGCGGTTTATGCACCTGAGGTCCCCAGTGACTTCGGCCTCCAAGCCAGCACTGACTGGCTGGTCTCCGAAAAAGGTCACCTCGACATTCCCGGGCAGCCCCCCAGCGAGCTGCCTCTTAAGTACCGCTTCCTGACATATCAAAGAAAGGGTTCAGCCTAAATGGCCATCGAAACACCTCACACCAGCGCAGATGTCACGATCTTTTTTGCGGATTGGTGCCCGTTTTGCTCCCGCCTGCGCGAACGCCTCGACCGCACGGATACCCCCTATGAACTTATTGACGTCGAAGCGGAAGGCACCGAGGACATCAACGAATGGATCAAGTCCGTCAACGACGGCAACCGCATCGTCCCAACGGTTCTCTATGGCGACGGCACCCATGAAACCAACCCACAGGCCTCTGCCGTGCGTGCCAAGATAGAAGAACTGCACGGCGTCAAGTCCTAGCGCCGTGCGTGGGTAGCTCTTCGATACTTCGTTATAGCCAGAGCTACTCAGGGTTACTCGTCTTCATCCTCGCCGAAAAGCTCCACCATATCTGCCGGTGAGAGCGTTGCATCCATGCCGGAGAGCTCCTTCGAGTAGATGGTGTGAAGATAGTTCTCAAGTTCCTTCTTCAGCTGCTGGGCATCGAATTTATTGAGCAGCAGCAGCCGCTTGGAGGAACCACCAGGGATGGTTTTCTCTACAGCGAGGGTGTCTACGCCATCCTTGGTGACGAGCTCGGTAAAGATCTCGCGACGCTGCACATCGATGAACTTGAGGTCAGTTTTATCAGTGGTGTTACCAGTAGTTTTACCGGCGGAATTATTTGCCATGACTAACAAGTTATCTGATTTAGCGCCGCCACGGGCCATGCTGGTAATCTATTTTCTTGGCGCAAGTAGCCGAACACG
Source organism: Corynebacterium sp. UBA4397 (assembly GCF_002390965.1). NCBI lineage: Bacteria > Bacillati > Actinomycetota > Actinomycetes > Mycobacteriales > Corynebacteriaceae > Corynebacterium > Corynebacterium sp. UBA4397. The sequence continues at coordinate 30,646 of NZ_DGRD01000035.1, read as the reverse complement.
TCGGCGCACTTAAACCACCCTTGCCCCAGTAGCTCAGGGGATAGAGCACGGCTCTCCTAAAGCCGGTGTCGTAGGTTCGAATCCTATCTGGGGCACCAAAAACCTCGACTACCAGTAGAAATAGCTTGGTAGTCGAGGTTTAGTTTTGCTTTAGGCTGCCTTCTCCGAGGCCGTGTTGGCCGCGGGTGCCTTGGCACCCATGTGCCGTACGTGCTGGAAGAGCGTCATGGCTACTGCCCCAGCGAGGAAGATGTAGATACCGATGGTGATTGGACTCGAGACCAAGGCAGACAGGTCACCCTCCGAAATGGTCAGCGCGCGGCGCAGGGAGACCTCGGCCAGTGGTCCCAGAATTAGGCCGATAAGCACCGGCGCGATGGGCACCGAATAGCGGCGCATAAGGAATCCCAGGCAGCCGAGCAACAACATGATGAGGAGATCTACCGTGGAGGCGCTTACTGCATAGACCCCAAGTACCGCCAGGACAGAGATCCCGGCATAGAGGTAGTTGTTGGGAATGAGCAGCAGTTTCGCCCACACCGAGGCCATGAACAGGTTCAAGGCCAAAAGGACGATAAGCGCCAAGAACAGCGAAGCGAGCAGCGTCCACACCATGTCCCCGGAGCGCTCGAAGAGCAGGGGACCTGGTTGCAGGCCAAACTGCTGGAAAGCGGCGAGGAGGATTGCTGCTGTAGCCGACGTCGGCAAGCCTAAGGCCAACAGTGTTCCCAAGGAGGTGCTGGCGGTGGCGTTGCCGGCGGACTCCGGCGCAGCCAGGCCGTTGATGGAGCCAGTGGTACCGAAGTCGGTCTGGCCGCGTTTCTTAGCTAGGCGTTTTTCATTTCCATAGGCCAAGAAGGTGGGGATCTCCGAGCCGCCGGCCGGAATCAGACCGAAAGGAGCGCCGAATGCGGTACCGCGCAGCCACGAGGGCAGCGCGCGCCGAAAGTCCGCGCCCGACATCGTTGCCCGCGGTGCGGAGGCGATGCGGGACTTGGAAACAACGTCCTCGCGCGCAGTGGCCGAATGTAGAATCTCCCCCACCGCGAGAAGACCGACAGTGACGACAACGATGTCGATGCCTTCGAAAAGCTGCGGGACCGAAAAAGTGAAGCGCTCGGTGCCGCTCGGGCCGTCAATTCCCACCATGGACAGGGCCAGGCCGATGATGAGGGCGCCAAGCCCGCGAATGATGGACTCCGAGACCACCGAGGAAATGGCCACGAAGGCGAATACGGCCAGCGCGAAGTACTCAGCCGGGCCGAACTTGGTGGCCAAGATGACCATGTAGGGCGAGGCAAAGACCACCAGGATGGTGGCGAGGGTTCCGCCGATAAATGCTCCTATAGCGGCAGTGGCCAGCGCCGTTGCCGCACGGCCATCCTTGGCCATGCGGTGCCCCTCGAGGGAGGACGCGATGGCGGAGGCTTGCCCCGCGTGTTCAGGAGGATGCCGGCTGTGGAGTCACCGAAGAGTCCACCGAAGTAGACGGCCGCAAACATGATGAACGCCGCTGTGGGATCAAGGGCAAAGGTAATGGGTAGCAGCAAAGCCACCGCCATCGACGATCCTAGGCCGGGGAGCACACCGACCGCGGTGCCAAGCACTGCGCCGATGACTAGGAAGAGCAGGTGGTTAGGGGACAAAGCCTCCGCAAAGCCGCCGAGGAGAAGCTGCAGTTGTTCCATTAGATGTTCCCCCAGATTCCGGAGGGCAGGTTAAGACCTAACCCCGTGACGAAAAGTAAATAAGTTATCGACCCAACAAGAAGCGCGACTGCGATGTCTCGCCACCAGTTGCGGCTGCCCAAGGCATAATTGACAATCCCAAATAATGCGGCCGAGCCGAGGATCCATCCCAGGTATGGCAGCGCAAGAATGACCACAACGAATCCCCCGATGATAAGGAACGGCGCGGCAGTAGCCTTGTCCTCCGTTGAGACGGCAATGTCCTTGGCCTCCTCCGTTACTTGGCCAAGATCCTCTAGCATGTCTCCTGAGAAGGAGCCATCCTCGATATGCGTCTCCGCGGTGGATCTCCGCCCTGAAACAACAATGTCAACGGCCAACGCCGCTGCCACAACAAGCCCAGCTATTCCAAGGAGAGTTGGAAGAAAAAGTGGCCCGGGAGTCGTATCCCCAACGACCTCAATAGTTTGCCTTCCCAGCAGCAGGATCACTGAAATGACCACGAGAATCGCCACGATGGTGAACTCGCCATAACGAATTCGGCTCTTCTTTACTGCGGCCTTGCTGGAACCATTATCTGGTTGTTGTTCTGCTCTGTGGCCCGAATTCTGATCCGTTTGTTGGTTCATCACAGTCCCAGCCTTTCTACGGTGTCTTCTGCCAGTGCTAGTTCGTCGGCAAAGAACTGGTCCAACTCCGGTCCCGTAAGGAAGGTGTTTTGCCAACCATTGCGGCTTGCAATCTCCCGCCACTCCTCGGACTCGTTGACCTCGGTCAAGATGGCGACCAATTCACTCTTCTCTTCCTCGCTCAGACCCGGTGGCGCAACCACACCCCGCCAATTTGCGGCGACGACGTCGATACCGCCCTCTTGGAGTGTGGGGAAGTCCACTCCTTCCTGGCGCTCGGGCGCGGATATCCCCAAGACGCGCAGGCTGCCTGCCTCCACTTGGTCTTGGATTTCTTTGTATCCCGTCACGCCGACATCGACAGAGTTCGATAGCATCGCGTTGAGCAACTCCCCGCCGCCTTCGAAAGGGATGTACTTCATACTCTTGACGTCGATGCCCAAGGCCAAAGCACTGCGGCTGGCTAGGAGGTGATCGGTGTTGCCAATTGATGCCCCTCCAACCGCAACGGAGGATGGATCCTCGACCCAGGCGTTAGCGAAGTCTTCCAAGGTGGCGAACTCGGAGCCCGCAGGCACCGCAATCACCGAGTACTCCTCGGTCATCCGCGCGATAGGCGTGACATCCGCGATCGAGACTCCAGGCTGGGCAATGACGGAGGAGGCGATCATCCCTCCGCCCGTGATGAGCAGCCGGTTCTCATTGCCCACCGATTGCGCCAGGCTTTCAAGGGCGATGAGCCCTCCTGCACCAGGGATGTTGACTACCTGCAGGTTATTAACAATGTTCTCCGAACGCGAGACCTGTTGGATCGCACGGGCAGTGGTGTCCCATCCCCCACCCGTCGCCGCACCGGCGATGATAGACAGGTTCGAACGCGACGTCGTCCCCTCCGCCTGGGTGGAGGAAACCACCATGCCAGCAACAGTAGCCACCACGGCCAACACCATTAGCACCGCTGTCACCACTCGCGATTGTGACTTGGACTGGGCCATAAAACCTCCGCTTCCTGGTTAACTTCTTGTGACGCACCTTCTCCACCAACAGGGCTGTCAAGCGCTGATGGCCAAGTCCACTGTCGCCACGAAAGGTGTCTGTGCTTCACATCACCTTCTGTTAAATAAAACTATCAATCAATAATGTGGCGTACATCATTTTTAAAAGGAAAGCTTGACTGCATCACATCACCGCGTACAGGAAAATGAACAGCCAGCCGAGCTTGCCGCCGCGTTGTGTCCGCTAGGCTTTTGAAGCGTTGGGCCAGTACCCTTTGAGACATGGCCGCTCCCCTTCGTCACAGCAAGTACTGGGAGTATTTCGTGGCGGTTGCGGAGGAAGGCAGCGTCCCTCGCGCGGCACAGAGGCTGGGCCTGACGCAATCCCCGGTGTCCCAGGGGATCAAACGCCTGGAGCAATCCATTGGATCCTCTCTTTTCGAGCGCCACCCGCAGGGTGTCACGCTCAGCGAGAGCGGAAAGCTTTTGCTCCCCCAAGCCCGCGTCTTGCTGCGGGATGCTTATGAACTGCAAAGGCTCACAGACTCTTCCAATCACAACTCGAGCATCCGGCTGGGCTTGGCGCCCTCGGTGCCCGTTCCTTGCGCTACTGCTGTTGCACAGTAATTGGCCTCGACAGCGCCTGACTTTCACGTGCGCGAGGCAAGTTGCGAGCAGTTGCTCACGGCCGTTGGTGAGGGCACCCTGGGTTGCGCAGTCATCGAAGATCCTTCCCCCACGGGATCGCTCGCGCGCGGACAGCTCCACGAGGTCCCCCGAATCCTGGCGGGAGTATCGTCGAAGCGCCTGCGTGGGCATAATCTGCAGGGATATACGCTCTACGACGACACTCGGGCGATTAGCCCCGCCGCGGCGGACCGTTTGTCCGATGCTTTCTTCTCAGCGGGATTATCCCCGCGTGTGGAATCTTTCCCCGGCCGGGCAACCTTTTCGGCACTAGTGGCGGCAGGAAAGGCCCTCGCGTTGGTAACGCCCGAGCACGCGCAACTGTGGCCGGGCACTTTCTTGCCGGGCGCTTTCAACCTACGCCTGCGCGCGGTGGTTCCCGCGCATCATCTCAGCGCGCCGGATGGCCGCGATCTGCGGGCCCTGATCGACTCCGCTTTGCGGGAATCCACCCGAGCACTCGAGGCAATGGTGAAGTAGGTGGGTTTACAGGCGGACATCGGCAGCATTCTCACAACAGCCGGCTGCGATGGATGGGCCGCAGCACGGCTACTTGGTTCACAGGGGCCGTGCTTGGGACGCGGCCAGGACGAGCACATCGCCATCGCCTCGATGTATAAGCTGCACGTGCTGGGCGCATTTTGCCTCGCCGTCGATGCGGTTGCCATAGATCCGCGGCTTCGCCTCGAGGTCACTGCGCGGGCGGGAGCACCGGGGATGATCGGTCTGGGCATGTTCGATGACCCAGTCTCCATCAGCATCCGGGATCTTGCTCGTTTGATGATCATGGTCTCCGACAGCGCGGCGGCCAATACCCTGCTGCGAATCATTCCTCAGAGCTTTCTCGATCGCGTACTGAGCAGTGCAAGGCTGCACAACACCACCATTATTGTTCCAGATATAGCAGCAGCACACCTTCCCGATTTACCTCGGGATTCTTCGGCCGCCAGCGAAACCATCCGCCTGCTCGCCCAAGCCCCGAACGCGCCGACAGACTACTGTGCTTACCGTGCAACAAGCACGACGAAGGAGCTATGCCGCATGCTCGACTGGTTCTTCACCACGGATGAGCTAAGCACGCCTAGCCGGGCTTTTGCTGCCAAAGTCCTGGGCCAGCAGGTGTTCACGCACCGAATCCCCTCCGGTTTCCCCGCCGCTGATGTCAGCTTCGCCGGCAAAACCGGCACCATCGGGCCCATACGCGGAGAAACCTCACTCATCAGCATTCCGGGTGAAGTACCGATTGTCGTCTCAGTGGTCACTCGCTCGGCGAGAATCGGCGCTAACCTTCCCGCCGCTGATGTAGCCATAGGGAGGATAGCGCGCCTGCTTGTGGATGAGTTCCGTCTAGCCATGTGAATTCTTGGCCCGTTCCTGGCCTGCCTATCAACGGTTATTCGCACTGAGAATGCCCGGATCCCGCCTTTTTGCTTTGTTGGCGCGCATGCTGACTTGTTAGCGTCGCCTCCATGCTCGTGCAGAAGGAATCCAGGTTAAACACCATAGCTTCGCGCCAGGCGGTGGCGGCGCTCTTGTGTGTCTCCGCGCTCTCGCTTAACGCTTGTAGCTTTCCTTGGAGCAAGGACCCAGTAGAAGATTTCATCCAGGCCCTCAACGAGGCAGATGCCACGACGGCCGCCAAACACAGCAGCGGTCCAGGTGCCACGGCCGAAGCTCTTCAACAGTTGCGTGACAACATCGGAGATACAAAGCCGCATGTCTCGCTGTTGCCCGGAGGCGAGAATCGCACGGAAACCACGTGGACGGTGCCCTCCGGCGAGGAGTTGAAGACAACTGGCACTGCGGAGCGCGATCCTGATAGCGGCCTAGTTAAATGGAGCCCCGCGCTGCTGGATGAAGCCGCGCCAACCGACACCACCTTCCTCTATTCCACCGATCGCAGGGTAGAGACCCCGGTCGTGGATCGCAGCGGCAATAAGCTCTTGTCGTGGACCCAGGTCACCGTCATCAGCGCAGGGCCGGCGTAATTGGGGCAGGCAGCACAGATTGCGCACGCCGTCTCCGAAGTTCTCCCCGATGTCACGCCCCAATGGATTGAGGAGCGCATCAATGCCGCAGGTGGCGAGAGCACTGCGCTTTTTAGCCTGAGAAGTCGGGATATGGACACCGTCAGGGCGCGGTTGCAGTCCATCGACGGTCTCAGCATGCGGGAGGAAGGCCGGTTGCTATCCAACTCGCGGGAGCTCAGCATTCCCTTGGATCAAGGCCTCTCGGACTACTGGATGGAGGCATTGGACAAGGGGGCAGGGTGGAGCTTGCGCGCGGTTTCAGAGCAAGGCGAGGAGATTCTTGGTAGCGCAGCCCCGGAGCACATCGTTCGCATCACCACCACCTTGCATCTCCCCATGCAGGCGGCGGCACAACGTGCCGTCGATGCGGAGAGTAAACCCGCCGCATTCGTCGCCATCGGATCAGGGGGAGATATCCTTGCCGTGGCCCAGAATGCCGCCGCATCGGAACAAGGAAGCATCGCGCTGACTGGTCTATTTCCGCCTGGCTCAACTTTCAAGACCGTCACCACGGCGGGCGCTTTGACTTCGGGAACGGTGGGCCCAGATGACATAGTCGACTGCCCCGGCACAGCGGAGATTGATGGACGCATCATTCCCAACGACAACAACTTCGATCTCGGAAAAGTCCCCATGCACACCGCGTTTGCGCAGTCCTGCAACACCACCCAGGGCTTCATCTCCCAATCCTTCGCCCCGGAGACGATGCGGGACACGGCCCTAAGCCTGGGGCTCGGCGTTGATTTTGATTCGCCTGGCTTGACGACGGTCACTGGATCCGTCCCGTTGACTTCGCCCGGCGCGGCCCGTGTTGAGGCGGCAATCGGCCAGGGTGAGGTACTCTCCTCGCCTTTCGGGCTGGCCCTGATGGAGGCGTCGTTAGCCAACAACGGAACGATGGCTTTGCCCCGGCTTATCACGAGCGTCGATGGCCCAGGCGGATTTGAAGTAGGAGCGTTAGAGGCTGACCACCAGCCCGCTCCACTGCCCGAACACACGCTGGAAAGCCTGCGCTCGATGATGAAGGAAACGGTCACGACCGGCTCCGCCAAGACGCTCAGCGATACACCGGACCTTGGAGGAAAGACGGGAACCGCGGAAACCGGTTCAGGCGGCGCCCACGGTTGGTTCACTGGCATCGCAGGCGACGTAGGTTTTGCCAGCTTCGTTGAAAACGGAGACTCCTCGGCGCCTGCAATTGCTATCGCTGGGACGTGGCTGAGGGACGACTGGCGCTGGAAGTAGAAGCCGCACCAGAGCTTGAGCTAGAAGGAACAGTAGAAGTAGCCTGCGGCTCGGCGCTCTTTCTTTCTGTGGTCTCCGGGAAGGTCTCCCCCTTTTGCGCCCGCTGGTAACGCCGCTCCGCCTTTTCAATGTTGTCCTCGGTTACCTGCTTTTTCACATAAGCACTGAGATCATCGGCGCTACCATAGCTCGAGGCGGCGACTACAAAATCTTCCCCGAAAGATACCGATGAGTGCAGGTCCCGCCCATCAGACCAGCCCCACTTTGTACCAATGACATCATCAAGCTCCGCGGTGCCATAGTTTTGCTCGTATCCATCAGCCGAAATGGGATCAGCGTGTGCCATGGCTACGAGAACTGGGTGAGTCTCATCGCGCTTGCGCAGCTGCACGATGAAGTCCACGACGTCATAGGTAGAGGTCAAGGACTGCCCCCAGCTCGGACCGGACTCGGTGGATTCGAGCCCATATTCTTTGGCAATGTCATCGACAGATTCCGGGTATTTGTCAAAGAGCTCCTCCGCGCTGATATCGGAGGAATTTGCCACCATATCCAAGGCCTCATACTTGTCGGCGAACTCGCCCTCTTCCACAACGTAGGTCGCAATATAGAGCTTGATGAGACTGAGCGCTGGGCGGGCAGCATGCTCGGATTTAGATCCCATCCGGATGCCATCACTCATGCGGTAGTAGCTCAGCTGCTGGAGCTTGTCATTGCCGCCGAGGATCTCACCGGTGTTATCGGGGACCGCGCTGGCCGGCACGGATGACTCCCCATACTTTAGGGTGCCGTCATCGCGCTTGGTCTGTGTGGATGCGCGCTCACTGTTTGTGCACGCACTCAAGAATGAAACAGAGAGCGAAAACGCAGCGATGGCGGCAACGGTTTTCACCGCTGCCGCCTTCCACATCGGGTCATGTTTAGGCACGAAGAAGATAGTACCCAGTTGCTAAGACAGTGACCTCGATTAGCTTGCATTTGGCCGCATCAGCGGCCATATCGGCGCTGATTCTAGTGATCGACCGGCGCTTCCACACCGACGCCGGTGAGGGAACGGACTTCCATCTCTGCAGACAACGCCTCAAGGTTGTCTGGCTTGGTGATGATGGAGGCGAACCAACCCATGAAGAATGCCAGTGGGATGGAGATGATGCCCGGCGAGGAGAGCGGGAACAGTGCCCAGTCCGCGTTGGGGAACATCGACGACGGGGATCCGGAGACTGCCGGGGAGAAGAAGATGAGGAGCAGACAGGAAATCAGACCGGTGTACATCGAGGCCACTGCACCTGCGGTGTTGAAGCGGCGCCAGTAAAGGGAGTACAAGATGGTCGGAAGGTTGGCCGATGCCGCGATGGCGAAGGCCAGGGAGACCAGGAAGGCCACGTTCTGGGTCATGGCCAGAACGCCCAAGACAATTGCGATGATTCCGAGTACCACGACGGTGATCTGGGAGACGCGGACCTGCTCGGCCTCGGTGGACTGGCCCTTGCGAATAACGGAGTGATAGACATCGTGAGCAATGGAGGCGGAGGCCGTGATGGCCAGGCCAGCGACCACGGCGAGAACCGTAGCGAAAGCGACTGCGGAGATAACCGCCATGAACACCGAGCCACCAAGTTCCAAAGCCAGCAGCGGAGCTGCGGAGTTAGCGCCGCCAGGCGCTGCCAGAATACGGTCTGGGCCGACCAAAGCTGCTGCGCCGTAGCCCAGGATGAGGGTCATGAGGTAGAAGGCACCGATGATGACGATGGCCCAGGTAACAGAGCGACGAGCCTCAGTTGCGGTCGGAACGGTGTAGAAGCGCATCAGTACGTGCGGCAGGCCGCCGGTACCGAGAACGAGCGCCATGCCCAGCGAGATGAAGTCAATCTTGCTGGTCACCGATGCACCGTACTTCATACCGGGTTCCATAATCTGGGAGGCCTCGTAGCCCTGCTTAACAATGTTCTGCGAGGCAGCGTGGCTATTAATAGCCTCTTGGAACAGGGTGCTAAATCCGCCCTTGATGGAGACAAAAACCATGATGCTCATCGCAAGCACGCCAGCCACGAGCAGAACTGCCTTAATCATCTGCACGTAGGTGGTGCCCTTCATGCCGCCGATGAGGACGTAGACAATCATGAGGATGCCGACCACGCCGACGACTACGGCCTGCCAGAATAAGTCATGGATGTTGAGCAAGACGGCCACGAGGGAGCCTGCGCCCGCCATCTGTGCAATGAGGTAGAACAGCGAGACGAACATGGTCGCAATGGCCGCGGCCACGCGAACCGGACGCTGCTTAAGGCGGAAGGACAACACATCAGCCATGGTGAAGCGGCCTACGTTGCGCAGAGGCTCCGCCACAAGCATCAAAGCGACCAACCAGGCAACGAAGAAACCTACCGAGTAGAGGAATCCATCGTATCCGGTCAGCGCAACCGCGCCGACGATGCCCAGGAAGGATGCTGCCGAGAGGTAGTCACCCGAAATGGCCAGACCGTTTTGACGCCCGGAGAAGGTGCCTCCACCGGTGTAGAAGTCCGAGGCTTCCTTGGTGGACTTGCCGGCTCGCAGTACCAAGTACATGGTCACGACTAGGAATGCGCCGAAGACAGCGATGTTGAGAATCGGGTTACCTGCCGAGATCTCGGCGGCCTCTTGCGCAAAAAATTCGGTGGTCATTTCTTAGCCCTCCAACTTCTGACGGATATCGGCCGCCAGCGGCTCGATCTTCTTGTTCGCGTACCTCACGTAGACCCACGTGATAGCGAATGTGGTGACGAACTGGGCCAGGCCAAATACTAGGCCGACGTTCCAGCCGCCTCCGATGTCGATTCCCATGAAGTCTGGGGCGAAGACTGCTGCCAGCACGTAAACCACGTACCAGACAAAGAACGCCACAGTCATAGGGAACGTAAAGCTTCGGTAGGCGCTACGAAGCCGACCGAACTCCTGACTGTCACGCATCTCAATGAACTCTTCTGCCGTGGGTTCACGGCGAGTATCAGCTGAGGCAACTGCTTCAGACATTGTGTTCTCCTTGCTAGTTTTCAATCTTTCACGAAACTAGTTTGAGTGGCCTAGGCCACGTTTCGCATTGCATTGTAAGTTACCTTGCAGATTTTGCAACGTCGTGAATCCTGCCAAGAAAAGCCCCTTAACAAGCCTTAACTACCCCCAACAAACGTTACGTAGTGCGTTTTTAACAAACTGCGAAGCACCCCCGATTCTCCCCATTAGGCCGTTTGCCAATCTTGCAAATTGCAATTTTGCAATGAATCCTTGGCAATTCACTCACTGTTCTCTAAGGCAAGACCGCGGGTTCTCCCTCCTCAATGCAGCCTTTGCGCAAAAAATGGAGGTTGTTAGCACTTCCTTAAAAGTGCTAACAACCTCCATTGTGGGAACTTAGTTGAAGCCAAGTTCTACCCCTGCGCTCCCGGGAACTCCCGCGGATCCTTGAACATACGGCCAAAGCCTTCCTTGCCTTCAAAGGAATCAAGCACTTCGATATCACTGCGCTTGAGCTTGATCTTCACCGATTTGAGGTTTTCCTCCAGCCGCGCCTTGTGACTCGACTTAGGAATCACGGAGATTCCTTTCCCCAGCAAGTAGGCAATGACGATCTGGCCAGGTGTGGCAGAATGCGCTGCAGCGATTGCTTTCACATCCGGATTATTGAGAACGATGCCTCGCGCCAGAGGGGACCACGCCTCAGTCACGATTCCGTGCTTTTGGTGGAACTCCCGGAGTGCGGGCTGAGTAAACCCGGGATGTAGCTCCACTTGGTTGAGCACCGGAACGATGCCGGTCTTATCAATGAGCTCGCTCAGCACCTCCCCGTAGAAGTTAGCAACCCCGATGGAGGCAATCTGCCCCATCCCCTGCATGCGAGCCATCTGCTCGAAGGTTTCTACGAAAAGCCCTCCCTGCGGCCACGGCCAGTGAATGAGGTAGAGATCTAGATAATCAAGCTGCAACTTGGACAGGGAGTCATGGAAAGACTGCTGGGTTTTCTCAGCTCCATGATGGCTGTGCCACACCTTCGTGGTAACAAACAGCTCGTCCCGAGTGACGTCACCAGCGGAAATGGCATCAGCGATAGCCTGGCCCACGGCCTCCTCGTTGTCGTACAAGGTCGCGGTGTCAAAGTGGCGATAGCCGAGCTCAATTGCCTCCCGGACTACTCTTTTACACTCTTCGCCCTGCATTTTATACGTGCCCAGGCCGAGCTGGGGCATTTCCCGGTCATCATTAAAACTAACGCTTGGAATGTTCATAGAGCCCATTGTGCCTTTTTCGCGCGCACTTGTGGGCGGGATCAACAAAAGAGACCTACCGCAAAAGAACTCTGCTGCGCGAAGCACAAAAGAACCCTGACTCCCCCCAAGACGACATGGGGTGAAAAGTCAGGGTCCGTTCAGCGTCGAACACTGCAGCCTGCCCGGCTGCAGACACGCTATTCTGCGCGGATCAAGTCAATAACGAAGACGAGGGTGCGGCCAGAGAGCGGATGCCCACCGCCCACAGGCCCATAGGCCTTTTCCGGAGGGATGATGAGCTGGCGGCGTCCGCCCACTTTCATTCCAGGTATACCTTCTTGCCAGCCGGCGATGAGGCCAGTCAATGGGAACTCGATGGATTGTCCACGATCCCAAGATGAATCAAACTCTTGGTTGGTTTCGTAGTCCGCCCCGACGTAGTGCACTTCAACGACACCGCTCGGTTGCGCCTCGGCACCGTCACCAACAACGATGTCCTCGATGACGAGGTCAGTCGGGGCGGGACCGGTCTGAGCTTCAATAACAGGCTTTTCCATGGGGATAATTCTCCTTGGGAACTATGGAGGTTTTCTTAAGGTTCGAACGACAAGAGCCGAACCGAGCTTTCCTCATTATAGGGGTTAAGCATCGATTCGGCGGTATCAGTGCTGCCTCAGCTGGAGAACTAACGCTCGCTGCGTGGGTTTACCTTGCGGAAAACCTCACCGGTGTAGATCTGACGCGGGCGGTTGATCTTGGTGTTGAGCTCGAGCTGCTCGCGGTACTGCGCAATCCAGCCTGGAAGACGGCCGATGGCAAAGAGAACCGTGAAGAAGTCCGTGGGGAAGCCCATAGCACGGTAGATGAGGCCGGTGTAGAAGTCCACGTTCGGGTAAAGCTTGCGCGAGACAAAGTAGTCATCGTTCAAGGCAATTTCCTCGAGCTGCAGGGCCAGATCCAGCATGGGATCGCCACCGAGGTGCTCCAAGATCTCGTGTGCGGTTTCCTTCACGATGGCTGCGCGCGGATCGTAGTTCTTGTAGACGCGGTGCCCGAAGCCCATGAGACGGACACCCTTTTCCTTGTTCTTCACGCGGTTCATGAAGTCAGTGGCGTCACCGTTGTTGTTGGCCTGGATATCCTCCAACATCTCCAGCACCGCCTGGTTAGCGCCGCCGTGCAGCGGGCCGGACAGAGCGTTGATGCCTCCGGCGATGGAGACGAACATGTTGGCCTGCGCGGAACCAATCATACGCACGGTGGAGGTAGAGCAGTTTTGCTCGTGGTCCGCGTGCAGGATGAGCAGCTTATCAAGAGCCTTAGCAACCACGGGGTCGACGTCATACTCTTCGGTTGGGTAACCAAACATCATGCGTAGGAAGTTCTCCCGGGCATTGAGGTTGTTATCCGGGTACATATAGGGCTTGCCCTGGGATGCACGATAGGCGTAAGCAGCCAGCATGGGGACCTTGGCTAGAAGGCGAACGGTTGCCTTGTCGAGCTGCTCCTCATCCAGGGGATCGAGCTGATCCTGGTAGTAAGTCGAGAGAATATTGACCGAAGATGCCAGCACCGCCATGGGGTGAGCATCACGCGGGAAGATAGAGAACTGCGCCTTGAAGTCCTCATCCAACAAGGTGTGGTGGCGGATATCGTTGTTGAAAGCGTGCAGCTCATCCAGATTAGGCAGGTGGCCCTTAATCAGGAGGTAGGAGACTTCATTGAAGCTGGCATGTTCCGCCAGATCCGCAATGTCATATCCACGGTGGCGCAGAATCCCCTCTTCGCCATTGATGAAGGTGATCTTCGATTCCGTAGAGCCCGTTGCGGTATATCCGGGATCGAAAGTAACCAGGCCTGTTGCGTTGCGAAGATTGCCAATATCAAAGCCGGAGTCACCTTCGGTGGACTGCTTGATACCCATCTCGTACTCTCCGCCAGGATAGTGGAGTACGACCTTGTCGTCTTCAGATGCCACTTGTTGATCCTTTCTCAACAATAACGCCGGGATCATACCGGCATGGTTGACTTAATCTCCTCACACAGTATCAAACTTTGTGACACTGCCAACAGCGAGTAGTTCAATATTTTTCTTCCCTACCCTCGAAAAATCGTTAAACTATCCGCATGACTTCTCCAGAAATCTCCCTGCCAGCAGATCTACTCCCCGTCGACGGACGCTTCGGGTGTGGCCCCTCCAAAGTTCGCCCCGCCCAAATTGAGGCAATTAACAAGGGTGCGAATACCATCATCGGCACGTCCCACCGCCAGCCCGCCGTCAAGAACGTGGTCGGATCTATTCGGGAGGGCCTCTCGGATCTCTTCTCCCTTCCGGAAGGCTATGAGATCATCATGTCTTTGGGTGGCGCAACGGCATTCTGGGATGCCGCTACCTATGGCCTCATTCAGCGTAAGTCCGCGCACCTGACCTACGGCGAGTTTTCCGCAAAATTCGCCAAGGCCAGCTCGCTCGCTCCGTGGCTAGACGCCCCCACCATCAACGAGTCCCCCGTCGGCACTTCCCCGGATCCTCTCGCAGCTGACTCCGAGGGTGCAGACGTCATCGCTTGGGCTCACAACGAGACCTCCACGGGCGCCATGGTGCCCGTCGTCCGCCCCAACCCCAAGAACAAAGAGCAGCTCGTGCTCATTGACGCAACCTCCGGCGCCGGCGGATTGCCCGTAAACATCGCCGATGCGGACGTCTACTACTTCTCTCCGCAGAAGTGCTTCGCTTCTGACGGCGGGCTGTGGCTGGCCGCAGCCTCTCCGGCGGCCCTCGAGCGTATCGAGAAGATCAATTCCTCCGAGCGCTTCATCCCGGCCTTCCTCAATCTGCAGACGGCTGTAGATAACTCCCGGAAGAATCAGACCTATAACACCCCGGCCGTGGCCACTCTCATCATGCTCGAGAACCAGATCGCGTGGATGAATGAGAACGGCGGCCTCGATGGGATGGTCGAGCGCACCACAAAGAACTCCTCGATCCTCTACTCTTGGGCGGAAAAGCGCGCGGAGGCAACTCCTTTCGTAGCGGAACCGCAGGCACGCTCCCTCGTCGTCGGCACCATTGACTTCGCCGATGACGTCGACGCAGCTGCGCTGGCCAAGACTCTGCGCGCTAACGGGATCCTCGATGTGGAGCCTTATCGCAAGCTCGGACGCAACCAGCTGCGCGTTGGTATGTTCCCGGCCATTGATGCGGCTGACGTCGAAAAGCTCACCCAGGCCATCGACTACATCCTTGATCGTCGCTAGTCCATAGCGACAACATGCCCCCCGGTCCTTAGCGGATCGGGGGGCCTTTCTGCGTTAGAGTGGAACCAATCACAGCTGCCGCCCACGGGCGTCGGCCTGGATACCTGTCGATCTACCGTGCCGAAGGAGCGCCATTTATGCGCGAGCTATTCCTCGTCAGCAGCGACTCAACCGAATCTTCCTTGGTGCTGCGCACTGAAGGTGGCGAAGAGTTCTTCCTCGCTGTCACCGAAGAGCTCCGCGAGCTGCTCTCCCCCACCGCTGACGTTATTGCTGCTGCTGATTCTGCTGCGGCTCAACCGCAGCAACAACCATCGAAAGGCGCGGGCGTTGCTGCCCCCGCCAGCCAGCGGCGCCAGGCGGCTACCACGGCGATAACCCAGCCTCACTCCCTGCCCACGCAGCAGCGAGCCGCGACCGAGCCCATCCCGTTGCGTCCTGCAGAGATTCAGAATCGCATCCGCGCTGGCGGGTCTGCAGCCGATCTTGCCGCTGAGTTGGGTGTACCGGAATCACGCATTGAGCCTTTTGCCTACCCAGTGATGTTGGAGCGCGAGCGCGTGGCCGACGTCGCCAAGCAGGCACACCCAGTGCGCGAGGATGGACCGGCGAAGCTCACCTTGTGGGAAATACTCGCCACCTCCTTCGCAGCGCGCGGGCATTCGCTCTCCGAATCAACCTGGGATGCCTACCGCCACCAGGGCGAGCCGTGGATCGTGCGTATCACCTGGAAGGCCGGCCTTTCCCAGAACGAGGCGGAGTGGACTTTCCGGCAGTCCATGTCCACGCCGGCCACAGTGGAAGCTCGCAACTCAGTTGCAGCCGATCTCACGGACCCTGACTTCGTGCAACCTGTACGTTCTCTGACCTCCATCGGAAGAGGAGAACGCTACGAAGAAGCCTTCGACGGACAAGGCCCCAGCTCGGTGACGGACATTGCAGATTTCACCACCCCCACAGCACCCCGCCCCGAGGCGGCAGAGGATTCCGCAGATTCCGGGGAAGAGAAAGCCTCTGCCAATGAATCTGCCTCCTCCCAAGAGCCCGCGCAGGCAGACGGCTCTGCCGGAGAAGAAAAGGATAATTTCCTGCAGAATCCACCCGCGGAGCGCAAGCCAAGCAAGCGCCGTCGCAAGGCAGTGACGCCCCATTGGGAGGACGTCCTCCTTGGTGTGCGTTCTAATACCAAGCGTCCGCGCGACTAAAAGGAATCTGCCGTGGAAATCTCTCGAGCAGTCCTCACCGTCTGGTACGTCAACTGCCCAGATCCAGCCAAGGTTCTGGCTTCCCAGCCCAAGGCAGACCGCGGTTTTGGCCGGAAGTTTTTGGCTCAGCTCAATCCGCGCTTGCCGGTAACCGCTATCGGTCAATTTCCCTTGAATCGCTCGGCTACGGCAGACCCGCACGAGTACTACATTGGCGGCTATCCCGGCATCGCGGTCGTGCAGACAGTCATCGAGGGCGAGTCACTGCGGTTATCCAAGCTACCCACCAAGCTCTTGGAGGCAGTGCCAGCCCGCAATATTTATGCCTTCAGTGAAGGCGGAGATGAGGGCTACGCCGGATTCGCACATTGGGAACAGCAAGAACTCAAGCGTTCCCTGTGCGGCACCCGCTTCGAGCTCCTCGAGGACCACGGGCTGCCGGAGCCCTTTGAGGCTGCCTATTGGGCGGGGGAAAAGTACCCTGCACTGGGAGGAATCTCCCTGCCGTTTGAGCCGCGTGGACTCATGCAGGAGGCACAGTCTTATTGGCTGGGAAGTGAGATCGGCAGCGACGGCCCCGACTTAGATGTCGTGGGCTATGCGGTAGATGGCAGGCCGGAGCCGAAGATCGCGCGGGCGCGCCAATCACGGCGCTCCCTGAGTGAACTCGCGAGCGATTCCGCCGGAAAGCTCGGCTTGAGCGATTATGACGATTATGAGAATAACTTCGCCGATGACACCGAGCCTGGTTCAACGAGTCAGGAGCTCTGGGAGAGCGGAAAGCGGCTTGCTTCCCGTGCTTCTAGCTACATCTCGCGCGCAGCGAAGGCCGTCCGCGAGCGCTGGCGCTCATAGAAGGCAATGGCCGCCGAGGTGGCCACGTTGAGGGAATCGGTGCCCGCGGCCATGGGGATGCGGGCACGTACGTCGGTGGCGCGCATGGCATGTTCCGTCAGTCCCGGCCCCTCCGCCCCCACGAGCAATGCCACCTTGTCGGCGCCGCGCATAGCCTCAGCCAGGTGCACAGCAGACTCGTCCGGAGTCAAAGACACTAGGCGGAATCCTGCGCTGCGCAGTCTTTCAAGAGAGCGTTGCCACGTGGTGTGCCCGCCCTCTAAATGGGCGAAGGGCAGCCGCAGCGCGTGCCCCATCGATACACGGACCGAACGGCGGTAGAGAGGATCAGCGGCCCCCGAGCCGAGTAGGACTGCGTCAACGTCCATTCCCGCGGCGTTGCGGAAGATAGCGCCGATATTTTCATGATCTCCCACGCCTTCGAGGACGACGAGGGTTGTCGCTTCCTCCAGAACGCTGGAAAGCTCGGGCTCGGGGGCGCGGTCAGCGGCGGCAACGAGGCCGCGGTGCATGTCGAATCCCGCCACCTGGGCCAGTACTTCCCGCTCCACCTCATAGAGCGGGCAGCCGGGGTCTCCGTACTGCTCCACGTAGGAATCGAGCTTGGGGCCAAAGCCGACGACGCAGCGCAAGGAGAAACGAGACTGGGCTAGACGGGAGACCACCAAAGGCCCCTCCGCAATGACGAGACCCTCGCCCGACTTGTCGGACTTATTCAAGTCCCTGACATCGTCGAGGCGAGGGTCACGAGGATCAGCAATTGAGGTGCGCATGCACCTGAGAGTACCGCCTTAGCCAAACAAGCTCGAAATGGGCGTCATGGCGAAGTAGACCACGAACAAGGCTGCCACCAGCCACATGATCCAGTGCACCTGCTTGGCCTTTCCTGCGAAGGTAGCCATGAGCGCGAAGGAGATGAAACCGACACCGATGCCGTTAGCAATGGAGTAGGTAAAGGGCATGACCACGATGGTGAGGAAGGCAGGGATGGCGATTTCCATCTTGGTCCAGCTGATCTCCGTGATCTGGCTGGCCATCATGACACCCACGATGACCAGTACAGGGGCGGCGGCCTCGATGGGAACGATCTCGTAAAGCGGGGTGAGGAACATCGCCAGGAGGAAAAGCACACCGGTGATGATGTTGGCCAGACCGGTGCGCGCGCCGTCACCGATACCAGCGGAAGAATCAGCAAATACGGTATTCGAGGAGGAGGAACCCAAACCGCCGGCTACTGCACCGACGCCCTCAACAACCAGTGCCTTCTTCATGTCCGGCAGTACGCCATCTTCATCAACGAGGTTGGCCTGCTTGCCCAAACCGGTCATGGTGCCCATGGCGTCAAAGAAGTTGGTCAGCAAGAGCGTAAAGACGAGCAAAACGGTGGCGATGACGCCCAAGCGGGTAAACGCGCCGAAGATGCTGACATCGCCCACGATGGACAGGTCAGGCAGCCCACCCAACGAGGTCGGCGCACCTGGGGTGGCCATGCCCCAGTCCTCAGACCCGGTGACCTTTTGGATGATGATGGCGATGATAGTGGTGGAGACGATTCCTATAAAGAGTCCGCCGGGGATCTTCCGGATGACGCAGAAGGCACAGATGATAAGGCCGATGACGAAGACGAATGCGGGCCACGTGGCGATGGAACCGTTGATGCCCAGCCCAACCGGAACGGTGGTCTGTGCGGCATCCGGCACGCGGGTGACAAATCCGCCGTCCACGAAGCCGATGATGGCAATGAACATGCCAATACCGACGCCCATGGCCGCTTTCATCGAACGCGGAATAGCCTCAAATACCGCGGTACGGAATCCGGACACGGCCAGAAGGACGATGATGATGCCCTCGATGACGACGAGGCCCATGGCCTCCTGCCAGCTCAAGCCCTTGGTGGCGACCATGGTGACGGCGACGAAGGAGTTCATACCCAGCCCCGCCGCCATGGCGAAGGGATACTTGGCAATGACGCCGAAAGCGATGGTCATCACGCCTGCTACCAGTGCGGTGGCTGCGGCGACCTGGGGGATTCCCAAGGTATGCCCGTTGGAATCCGGGGAGGTGCCCAGGATGAGGGGGTTGAGGAGGATGATGTAGGCCATTGCGAAGAATGAGACGACGCCGGCGCGAACCTCCGTTCCTACGGAAGAACCTCGCTCGGAGATTTTGAAATATTTATCTAGTACATCGCTCATCGATGCAGCCCCTTTACCTAGTGCCAGGAGGAATTTTTACAGATTCAGTCTGGCCTGTTGGGACCTTGAACACAAAATCAATGAGGCAGAGAACACACAACCGACAACATTCGCGGCATGCTTTATTGTTCCGCGTTCTTTTGCACTCCTCCGAGTGCCTTCGGCACCTTTGAAGAACTAATAGATCGGCTTCTCATCGTCAAAGGCGGAGCCGGAAGGCCGCAAATCTTCCTTGAGCTTGATTCCCGAGTGGGCGCCGCAACCATAGGTGGCGTGTACTGCGCGCCCATCTGCAGAGTATTCATTGGCACACACACCAAAATTAGGCAGAAAGGGAAGATAGAAAGCACAGGTCTTACATTGCAGTGGGGCTTGCGCCGCCATCTCGGAATTAGGACCGTATTCTGCACGCCAGCGCTTCTCCGCTTGGGCCAGGCCAGCTGGGGAAAGCTCTCCCTCATCCAAACGTTCGTCATCAGGCGCGGGCGGCATGAGATCGCCCGGGCCTAGGTCTCCGGGGCGCAGGCGTTCGCTATAGGGCACCCAATCCGGCGTTTGCAGGGCGCTTCCACCTGGCACCAGCGCCACTTCGTTAACGGTGACGTGGCGCGAGCCCGCAGCACAGGCCACCACTGCCTGCCACTCCCATCCGGGGTAGCCGGGCACGTCGGCCGCGAAGCGGTGGGTTGCCACATTCGCACCCATTCCGGCAACGCCGATGTGCTTGCCGACGCCGCCCTCGCCCACTTCCTCCAAAGCCGCGCGGGCAATGTCGATAGCGTGCGCTTGAATCAAGGGGCTAGATTTCCGGTTAGTCACGTTCCTCATTATTCATCATGTGAGGCACAATTACCCACATGGGTTCTTCTTCGCATGCACGCCGGCCTTCCTCAGGGACTACGCCTCACCGTGCTCCTGCCCCAACGTATTCTCTGCACAAAGCGCTTTCCATGGCCTTTGTTCCTCTAGTAGCGGTGAGCATTACAGCTTGCACCTCCGATGCAGCAGATTCTGAGCCGGGTTCTGCGACAGGTTCTGCGACACAATCCGACGTCGAAAAGCTCAACGTCGTCGTTCACGAGCGTGTGCCCATGCTCGCGGACTCCTTTACGCAGGGCCTTGAGGTTGACGAGCAAGGCAAGCTTTTGATCGGCACGGGGCAGTATGGAAAGTCCCGGCTGCTTCGCTTCGACCCAGCGGATTCTACGGTGCTGCAGCAAGAGGATCTACCCGCCGATTACTTCGGCGAGGGAATCACTCGCTCCGGTGATCGCATCTGGCAGCTGACTTGGAAGAACGAGCGCGCAATGCACTACGATGCGGATACTCTGGAAAAGACCGGGGAGATCTCCTATCCAGGCCAAGGGTGGGGTCTGTGCGCGATGCCAGATGAGCTCATCATGTCTGATGGCTCAGCGCAGCTTCGTCACCTGGATCCGACGAGCTTTGCCGAGCGCGGCCCCCGCAGCACCGTCACGCGTGAGGGTAGCCCCGTTAGCAATATCAACGAGCTCGAGTGCGTGGACGGACTCGTCTACGCCAACGTGTGGAAGAGCACTGAACTCCTCCGCATCGATCCCGCTTCCGGCGAGGTCAACGGCGTTATTGACGCCTCAGCATTAGACGATGCCGGGGCTGATTCTAAAGACAATGTCCTCAACGGTATCGCCCATATCCCCGGCAGCAAAGACTTCTGGATCACCGGGAAACGGTGGGCTGATCTTTATCGCGTGAGCTTCGAGTAAAGTTTGAGGCCATGGCAACCCCTAAGGAAGCAAGAAAAAAGACGCTGCTGCAAGTCTTGGCACTCATCATCGCCGTCGTCATCATCGTGGTCGGCGTCGTCATCTTTCAAAAATGGTGGAATGGACGCCCGGGCCCCGAGCCCGCAGAGGTCACCATCAAGGCCAGCGTGGGAGAAGAGTCCCTGGAGGTTGCGCCCTACCTCGTGTGCGAGCCCGGCGTCGAGTGCCCCGAGGGCGAGGTTCCGAACCTGGCGGTCGGAGCCGATGACACCCTGCACCTTGAATTGCCCGAGGACATCACCGACCACGAGTGGCGGGTGTTGAGCATCTATGACAATCCCGCAGCCAACGATGAAAAGATCCACGGCCCGAATGACGCCCAGAGCGCAGATATTCCCGGATCCGTATCAATGGGCCAGGACTCTGAGAGGGATGCCGGCAGCGACGGCAATGCTAACAGTGCTGCCGAAGGCGAGAAGGCCAAGCTGATGGTCGTTGAGGTTTCCTCTCTAATGATCGGCACCAATGATGCCGGCGAGGAAACCCCTTATACAACTGTATGGTCCCTGTCCACGATGACGGACGAGGAGCTCAAAGAGGCCTCAAACTAGCTAGCTATCGAGGTCCCTGGCAATGGCGCGCAGGATCTCCGCAACCTGCCGCCCAGTCTTGCGGTCTGGGTAGCGGCCTTTATTGAGGACGGGCTGCACCTGGGTTTCCAGCAAAGTCATCACATCAGAGAGCATGCTGGCCAGTTCTACCGGCTTGCGCGCGTGAGCGTGCTTGCGGCGAGGCGTTTCCAGTACTTTTACGCGAAGCGCCTGGGGGCCGCGCCGCCCGGCCGCAAAATCAAACTCGATGCGTTGACCTGGCACGAGTTCTTCGACGCCCTCGGGTAGGACGGAGCGGCCAACATAGACGTCTTCATCGCCCGGATTGCTGGCGAATCCAAAACCTTTTTCAGCGTCAAACCACTTAACTTTGCCGATTGGCACGCGCCTACCCACTTTCTCTTCTCAGTTTAGCTCTTAAGTAAACAAGGAGATTAAGTCTACCGCGATAGACAATTTTCGGGCAATAACACACCACCCTCGATCACAACAACAACACACGTCACAGTAGTGGCGTAACTCACACTTTCGGCACGACCAGCGGAAACGTAGATAGCGACTCCACGTTCGACACAATTCCTTGCCCATTACGTGACTATTTCGTTATAAACGGCTACTCTCTCCCTCAGGTACTTGAGACGTCCACTTCAGGAACCCTGCCCCACACAGTCCGGGGTTCCCACGGCGTCTCGCATCTATGTACAGCCAAATTTTCACACACTCCACTTGCCGGACTGATTTTCACGTGGGCGCGAGAAACCTAGAGAAGAGGATTTTATTTAATGGGACGCCATTCCACCAAGCACCGCTCCATCGCCGCTAAGTTTGCCGCCAGCACCGTAGCCCTCGGCGCAGCCGCCGCCATCATGGCGCCGACCGCTTCCGCCGCACCTGATTCCGATTGGGACCGCCTCGCACAGTGCGAGTCCGGCGGAAACTGGGCCATCAACACCGGTAACGGCTACCACGGCGGCCTGCAGTTCTCTGCACAGACCTGGAGCGGACACGGCGGAGGAGAGTTCGCACCCGTTGCCAGCCAGGCATCCCGCGAACAGCAGATCGTCGTCGCCGAGCGCGTGCTCGCTTCCCAGGGCTGGGGCGCATGGCCTTCCTGCTCTTCCCGCCTAGGCCTAAACTCCGGTGCCACCCAGCGCACCGCCCCTGCTGCGCAGCCTGCAGCCGTCCCCGCCGCCGCTCCTGCCGCCGTGCAGCAGGCAGCTGCCAACAAGCCGGATGAGGTCGCTGTAGACGCCGTTTATAAGCTGGTCACTGACACCGCCGCCAAGTACGGCATCGCCGTTCCTGCTGAGCTGACCGCTCACTACAACGCCAACCGCGGTAACTTCAATGACTTCTACTCTGCAAACCGCAACTACATTGACCCCGTTGCACAGCTACTCGGAAGCCTCTAAAAAGTTTCACGCCTCAAGATGGTAGCTGCGCCGAATAGCAGCTACGCGCAATAAAGGCGGGGGGGGGGGGGGGGNNGGGCGGGCAAGGACCACTTCATTGGTTCTTGCCCGCCCCGCCTTTTGTTCTACTTTGGTACACACCCAAAAAGGGCTCCTCTCAGCAGGCCTTGGCCTGCTGAGAGGAGCGGGAATTTCGACGCGCGCTACTTGTTGATGCGAGTGTAGGGATGCACGTAGTTGAGCTTCTCCGCCGGCATGGGGAGAATCAGATCATCACCATAAGGGCTGGGAGCACCAGCAAAGGGTGAAGAAACCTCGGTAATTGCGTGTTCACGGTGCTCGTTTTTCGGCCAAGCCGGGGAGACGAAGCCCTTCTTCTCATTCGACATAGTGCTCATTATTCCAAACCCGGCGCGAAAAAGTAACTTAATCGCCCACTAAACTAAAACGTCACAATGACCCAATCCATATCTGCTCCCAGTTTTCGTGACTGGCTCTCCCAAAGAACTAACTCGGAACTCGCCAAGCTCTTGGGCAATCGCCCCGACGCCCTCGTTCCTCTTCCCCCCAGCTTTGCCTCCTTGGCCACCCGCCTGTCCCTGCGTTCTTCCCTCGCCAGGGCCTTGGCTGACTGCAACGCCCAACAACTTGCTGTGCTCGAGGAGATTGCGCGCCGCGGCGGGGAATTAGAAGAGGTCGCTGATCCAAATCCACAGGTCACCCGCGAGCTCAAGGCCCGCGGTTTGGTTTTCGGGGAAGTAATGATCCCGCGTGAGCTCATGCCGGCCTTGCCCACCCGCTGGTCTTTGCTCGATCAGCTAACCGTGGATCCTCAGGCCATAGCTGATCTACCCGCCGATGAAGCTCACATTGTGCGAACTCTCGACACCTCCGGAGGCCTTGGCACCTCCCGGGATGCAGATCCAGCCGCGGACCCACTGCGGCCCATTCCGCGCCTTATAGCCAAGGGTCTGCTGCAGCGCGTGGATTCTTCCACCGTCCGGCTGCCACAGGCCATCCATCGCGCGCTACATGGGCTCTACCCTGAAGCGATTCCTTTGCAGCCCACCGGCCGCATGGGAGACGCGCCTATGGAAGGATCCGCAGAGGCCGATCAGGCAGGCGCTGCCGCAGGGCTCGAAGTAGTGCGCGGAATTAGCCGCGTGCTGGAGGAAATAGGGCCTCGCCCCATCGAATTGCTCAAGGATAAAACCGTCGGTGTGCGCCCCTTGCAGGCACTCGCCAAGAGGCTGGACTTAAGGCCTGAAGAAGTCAGACGCTTGAGTGAGCTTGCGCACGCCGCGCGCCTAGTCAGCCGCGGCGAGCCGCACGGATACGAGGGCAACTTCCTAGCGCTTACTGAGGAGGGTGCGCAGTGGGCTGACCTCTCTCTGGCAGATCAATGGCGGCGCATACTCGAGGCGTGGATATACTCCCCGTGGAACCCACAGGCACCCGGCCGCACTCTATCCCCCGACGCACGATCTACCTCTGTGCCGCAACTCCGGGAGAGGATTCTCCAGATATTTCTGCATGCGCGCGTGCCTTTAGACTCTGCACAGTTTCATGAGGAGCTCCGCTTTGCGGCACCCTTGGTCTCTTCCCATACCGCCGTCGCAACTATCGAAGCCCTTGTCCACGAGGCGGAGTGGATCGGCGCGGTGGCCAAAGGTCAGGCCACCCGCGTACTCATCGAGGGACCAGCTGCCGCCGCAGCATTGACCCCCGAGCCGGTGGATCACTTCCTCATCCAAGCCGATATGACGATCCTGGTTCCAGGACCTCTTGTTCCATCCGCCCATCGCACTCTTGTGAGCATGGCAGACCTCGAATCGCCTGGTCTAGCCAGCGTCTACCGCCTGAGCGAGGAATCTATTCGCCGGGCTATGGATAGTGGCTTATCTGCCCCAGAGATTCTCGCGTTTCTGAAAGAGCGCGGCGATGTCCCGCAGTCGGTGGCCTACTTGGTCGAAGACTCGGCCAAACGTCACGGCACGCTGCGTTCCGGGGTAGCACTGAGCTATCTGCGCAGCGAAGATCCGGCCTTGCTCGAGTTGGCGGTGCGCAGCTTGAGTGAACTACGCCGCCTCGCCCCGACGGTGGCCGTGTCCGACCTGCACGTGGGAGAACTGCTGGAGAAGCTGCGCGCTCACGGGCTCTCTCCCGCCGCGGAAGACGCTACGGGAGCTACGCTTAACGCCACTGCCCAACCCGCACTCGTACCGACACCTGCACCCAAGAAGCCACGCCCGCATCCTGCCGACCCGCAACGCGCCATCGCGGCCCTGCGAGCTAGTGCCAGCCAGCCCTCCCCCACCCAACCCGAGGCTGCAGAGTTAGATATTTTGCAGGCAGCGGCGCGCGGGAGGAGGACCGTCCTCATCACCTATGCGGACAAGGCAGGCAACCCGCGCAAGCGCGAGATCACCCCTCTGTCTGTGGCCGGTGGACAGGTCGATGGCACGAGCGCAGACGGTGCCACCATCCGTTTCCCATTGCACCGGATCACCTCCGTTAAGCTGACCTAAAGCCACAAGTATTCCGAGGAGAACGTCCATGTCTGGACCCTTGATTGTCCAATCCGATAAAACCGTTTTGCTCGAGATCGACCACCCCCAGGCGGCACAGGCCCGAGCCGCGCTGGCCCCGTTTGCCGAGCTTGAGCGCGCGCCGGAGCATATCCACACCTACCGGATTACCCCGCTGGCGCTGTGGAATGCCCGCGCCGCCGGCCACGATGCCGAGCAGGTTGTCGACGTCTTAGAGAGCTTCTCCCGGTTTCCCGTGCCCCAGTCCCTGCTTATCGACGTCGCTGAGACCATGTCGCGCTACGGCAGAGTCCGCCTCCAGTCACACCCCGCCCACGGTCTCATCCTCGAATCCTCCGAGGTCCCCATCCTCGAAGAGCTCTCTCGGCACAAGAAGATTGGCGCCATGCTCGGTGCCCGCATTGATGAGCACAGCTTTGCGGTTGCGCCTTCAGAACGCGGGCGACTCAAACAGGAGCTCCTCAAGGCCAATTGGCCCGCCGAGGATCTCGCCGGCTACGTCGACGGGGAATCCCACCCCATCTCGCTGAAAGAGGAAGGCTGGTCGCTGCGTGATTACCAGTCTTATGCCGCAGACTCCTTCTGGGCTGGTGGCTCCGGAGTGGTCGTCCTGCCTTGCGGCTCGGGAAAGACCCTCGTCGGAGCCGCAGCCATGGCCAGGGCCCAGGCCACCACGCTTATCCTCGTCACCAACACGGTCGCCGGACGCCAATGGCGTGAGGAACTGCTCAAACGCACCTCGCTGACCGCCAACGAGATCGGCGAGTACTCAGGGGAAAAGAAGGAGATAAAGCCGGTTACCATAGCTACGTACCAGGTGGTCACGCGCAAGACCAAAGGTGAGTACCGAGCGCTGGAATTATTCGATTCGCGGGACTGGGGCCTTATCATCTACGACGAAGTGCACCTACTTCCCGCCCCGGTCTTCCGGATGACCTCGGACCTGCAATCGCGGCGTCGCCTCGGCCTTACCGCAACCTTGGTGCGCGAAGACGGCATGGAATCAGACGTGTTTTCCCTCATCGGCCCTAAGCGCTACGATGCCCCGTGGAAAGAGCTCGAGGCCGCCGGATACATCGCTACCGCAGACTGCGTTGAAGTGCGCGTCGACATGAACTTCGACGAGCGCATGGCCTATGCCACGGCCACCGCCCGAGATCGCTACCGCGTTGCCGCTACTGCCCAGGGCAAGATGCACGCCGTCGACAAGCTCTTGGAGCTCCACCACGGTCAACAGGCACTTGTTATTGGAGCCTATATTGACCAACTCTCCGCCCTCGGGGAGCATCTGGGCGCCCCGGTCATCGATGGTCGCACCTCGACGAAGCGCCGCCAGAAACTCTTCGCCGAATTCCGCAGTGGCGCATTGCCCACTCTCGTCGTCTCCAAGGTGGCAAATTTTTCTATCGACCTCCCTGAGGCAGCCCTTGCCATTCAGGTCTCTGGCACCTTTGGATCCCGCCAGGAGGAGGCCCAACGCCTCGGGCGCCTGCTGCGCCCTAAGGCCGACGGCCGCGAAGCCGCCTTCTACACTCTGGTGGCCCGCGATTCCCTCGACGCCTCCTATGCAGTTCACCGGCAACGCTTCCTCGCCGAGCAGGGATATTCCTATCGCCTCATCGACGCAGTAGACTTATGAGCTAATGAAGATCTTCAAGTTTCAGGTCGATGAGACCTTCGCACATAAAAACAACGAACTCCTGCGGGACTCGTCTCGCCTGCGCAACTCCGGGCTTGTCATGGGCCTGCTATTCATCGCCGGCGCGGTGGCGCTCTATCTCACCGTGGATGCCGCGTGGCGGATAACCGTCGGCCTCGTGCTTCTATTCTTCGGTATTTTCGTTGCCATCGTCGGGGTTTTGGCCTCGCGCAAGGTGGGAACCGCCCAAGATCTTTATGACAAGTACCCGCTCGCCCCTGCCGTTGTCGCCGAGGTCAACGAGCGTGACATGGTCCTGATGGCCTTGGTTAATACCAACGTCGACCCCACCATCGAGCCGCGCTGGGGAGTGTGCCTGCGCACCGTAACGAGTATTCCTGGGGTCAAGCGCACCGTGGGAACCAAGATTCCAGTCGCGGCCGTCTCTGGACACCGCAACAGCTCGGATTCGCAGCACTGGCAGCAGGTCACACCGATGCCAATCGCCTGGGGAACCCCTGATGCGGAGACGGTAAGTATTGCCCGCAAGTCAATCCCCCAAGACGAATGGGCACGCCTCGAGCGCGCACGCAAGCGCCTCAGTGACGTCAAAGCCACCCGCTACGATCTCTTGGTGCTCTAATGGTCGTCAAAAGGATGCAAGAGTTCGGCGAGACCATCTTCGCCACCATGACCCAACTCGCTCTGGACAACCACGCGGTCAATCTCGGTCAAGGTTTTCCTGATAGTGACGGCCCGAAGCGCATGCTCGAGATCGCCCAGGAACAGATCGCCACCGGCCGTAACCAGTACGCTCCCGGAATGGGCGTAATGGCCCTGCGCGAGGCCATCAGCGCCGACAACAACGTTCCTGTAGACAACGTGCTTGTCACGGTAGGAGCCTCGGAGGCTATCGCCGCTTCCGTTCTCGGCTTGGTTGAACCCGGCCAAGAAGTCATAGTCATAGAGCCCTACTATGACTCCTATGCCGCAGCCATCGCACTCGCCGGTGCCCAGCGCGTCGCAGTCCCTCTCAAAGCCGTTGGCAATACATGGGATATTGATGTCCCGGCCATCCGCGCCGCCGTCACGGATCGTACGGCCATGATCATCATCAACTCCCCGCACAATCCCACCGGCGCGATCTTTAGTGAGCAGGGGATGCGTGACCTCGCCAGCCTGTGCGTTGAGCGAGACCTCCTCGTCCTTTCCGACGAAGTCTACGAACACCTGACTTTCGGGGATGCCCAGCATAGAGAAATCCGGCTCCTGCCTGGCATGGCTGAACGTACGATTAAGGTATCCTCAGCCGCCAAGACCTTCAACGTGACAGGCTGGAAAACGGGCTGGGCCATTGCCACCCCCGCGCTGCTCGACGGCGTGGTGAAAGCCAAGCAGTTCATCACCTTCGTCGGCGCCACGCCTTTCCAGGCTGCGGTGGCGTATGCGCTGCGCGAAGAAGGCGCGTGGGTGGAGAGCATGGTCGCAGAGCTCTCCGAGTGCCGGTCTATCCTCGTGGCAGGCCTCGAAAGCGCCGGCTACCGCGTGCACGATACAAAGGGAACCTATTATGTCGTCGCGGATGTTGGTGAAGACGCAGGAGAGTTTTGTAAGCGCCTGCCTGCAGAAAAGGGCGTGGCGGCCATTCCGCTGACCGCCTTTACAGATCATCCCGATCCGTGGAAGCACAAGGTGCGTTTCGCCTTCTCTAAGCGTCCCGAAATCATTCGTGAGGCCGTACGCCGTCTGAACTCCTAGACGCGCATTTGCTCTCCGCCATGTTTCAACAGGGCGGGGATAATATGGAATAAACCATAAGTGTTGCGCTTTGTGGCAAAGGCAAGGGAGGAACATTCCCTCCCCCCGCCTTAGACCTACAGAGAGGCTCTCATCATGAGCAACGAGCAACCCACCATCCTTGTCACCGGCGCCAGCGGCCACCTCGGCTCGCTTACAGTACACGCGCTTATTGAACGCGGCTTGGAGCCTGCACGCATCATTGCTGCCGGCCGCAACACCGAGCATCTCCGGCCCTTGGCGCAGCTGGGAGTCAACACAGTCCGCATGGACTACGATGATCCCGCAACCGTGGCTTCAGCCATGGAAGGCGCTGGCACCGTCATCCTTGTTTCTGGTTCCGAAATTGGAAAAAGAATCAAGCAGCACCAGACCGTCATCGACGCCGCCGCGGAGGCAGGTATTTCCAAGTTGATCTACACCAGCGTCACGCAGGCGGATACTACGAGCAATCCCGTGGCTCCGGAGCACAAAGCAACCGAGGCTGCGCTCAAGGCCAGCGCCGTCCCCTTCGTCATAGCCCGTAACAACTGGTACACCGAAAACTATCTTCCCGATGTAGCTACCGCCCGCACCACCGGAACAGTCTTGGCCAACGCTGGGCTAGGTAAAGTGGCCAGTGCCAGTCGTGCTGACTATGCGGCGGGCCTCGCAGCCATTGCATTGGGAGAAGGTTTCCTCGGCCACACACTTGAATTGGGCGGCGACGAGCCTTGGGACTACAAAGAACTGGCAAGCGCCATATCTACAGTCATCGGACGCGAGGTGGAGTATCGCCCTGTGAGTACCGCTGAGTTGATCAGCGCGCTGGGCGAAGCCGGCGTAGACGAGGCTCTAATCGGGTTCAGCACAGCACTAGGCGAGGCCATCCGTGCGGGTGACCTCGCCTTTAGTGATGGCACGCTTTCGCGGCTGATCGGTCGTGCGACCACGCCGCTAGTTGAGGGCTTAAGCGCTCACACCTAGAAGATCGCGGGGGCTACACCGCTGCCTTCTCTTTCCCAGACATGCGGTGTAGTGCGAATCCTGCCACAAGTATCGACACTCCCCACACGAGTGCCAGAGCGCCCAACCACATGCTCAGCGTCAACGCTGCCGCACCTGGGTTCATGATGAAAATCAAGCCCGCGACCACGAAGCACACGGCACCGAGCACCAGCGTCCACCGTGGAGTAACGGATGCCTCCGAAAAAGCTGAAATAGCCGAGGACACTCCACGGACCAGCAACCAGATTCCCAGTACCCAGGCGAGCGCCACTGCGCTCTCCAGGGGGCGGAAAATAGCCACGAGTCCAGCAAGCACGCCGACAATGCCCGTGACTACTAACAACCCGCGCGTGGCGCGCCCCTCCGGCCGGAATGCCGCAACGAGCTCAATTACGCCGTCAATAAAGGCATACCAACCCCAGATAAGGACAAGAGTAAGCGCCGTCTGGGCTGGCCATATCAGCGCGATAATTCCGAAAACAGCGGCCGCAATACCTGTGAAGATAAGTACGTTCCAAGCACGTTGCGTAATACTGAACATGAGAGCCTCAATTCCCAATAGGACTTCTAGCTCCCAGGATACTCCCCTAAGCCGCTACGACCCCGCGACCTCAAGTTCATCCATGGCGTGCGCCTCGACCTAGCTGTCTAGCTGGGCCGTGTTGATGAGAGCTTTACTCGGGCAGTGAAAGTGGTGTGCGGTCGCTATCGATGACTCTCGATACAGGTCATCCCGACTCTTCATCTTGCCTCCACCACCCCCGGCCCGGGCGTGTGTGTTGTGGGGTGTTAAAACGGGTTGAAGGCCCGCGCACACGCTGGTGTTGCGTGTGTGCAGGCCTTCACCCTGTTGTTTATTGAGTTGTTGTTTATTT
>NZ_DGRD01000026.1:36956-96386 GCF_002390965.1 Corynebacterium sp. UBA4397 | reverse complement strand
ATCCGAATGCGCCACCGCGGCGGGGGCGCCTTACCCGCCAAGGCGGGACAATAGTCTGGCAACCCCCGCACACCAGCCTTTAGGATAACAAGCCTAACGGCGACTTCCGGCACCCCAAAAACAAACCCAGCCGGCCAAGCACCAACAATGGTCAAGACTGTGGCTGTGCGGTGGAGATGGTCTCGGAAAATACCGGCAAGGGACTCGCGTTTAGCCTGCCACTCCCACCACTCAGTCTTAACCGGAAGAACCTCTCAAGGCCCTTGGTTGGGAGCCCTGAGCCTAGTTCTTGGACACGGTGGCGCTCACGCCCTCGACCACGTCGTGAGCCTCCCCGGCGGGGAGTTCGTCCGTGATAACTAGCTCCGTGGCTAGGACCTCGCTGGAGATGTGATCACTAAAGCGCTGCGCCCACTCCAACTTCTCTGCTGGGACTGCCAAGACAACCCGGATGCGATCCGAGACTTCGAGTCCCGAGGCCTTGCGGGCGTCCTGGAGCCCACGGATGACGTCGGCAGCCCAGCCCTCGGCCTCGAGTTCCTCAGTGACCGTGGTGTCTAGGACCACAAGTCCCTCGAGATTCTCGATGCGTGCGGTGGAATCCGGGTCTGCTGCCTTGAGGCGCTCCGTGTACTCGTCGGGGCTGAGCACAATATCGCCGTCGACAAGCACGTCGGAGCCTTGGCGCACATAATTGCCAGCCTTGAGATTCTTGATGGCACGCTGTACGTCCCTACCCAAACGCGGACCGGCCACCTTGGCGTTGCAGACCACATCGAAGGTGCCTGCCGCACTCACATCATCGGTGAGGACGACATCCTTGACGTTGACCTCATCACGAATGATGTCCTTGAAATCCGCCAGCTGAGCAGAGCCAGCCATCGCCACAGTGAGCTTGGGAAGCGGCAGACGGTTGCGCAGCTTATTAGCCTTGCGCACCGAAGACGCAGCCGAAGCTACAGCGCGAGTCGCATCCATCGAGGCCACTAGTTCTGCGTCGGCGGGGTAATCGGACGCCTGCGGATAGTCCGTCAAGTGTACGGAGCGATCCCCCGTCAGACCACGGTAGATGACCTCGGAGATATGCGGGAGCAGCGGCGCAACCACGCGGGTTACGGTCTCTAGAACCGTGTACAGGGTGTTGAAAGCCTCCGGATACTCTTCATCGCCAGCCCAGAAACGCTCGCGAGAGCGACGTACGTACCAGTTCGTCAGAGCATCGGCGAAAAGGCGCACCTCCTCCGTCGCGGTGGCAATGTCAGTGTTGGCAAGTGCCGCATTGACGCTTTCCACCAAGTCATGCACCTTGGCCAGGATGTAGCGGTCAAGCACATTGGTCGAGCTGGTATCGAACTTCGCCTCCTTTCCGGCATAGAGCTGCAGGAAGGTATATGCATTCCATATGGGCAAGATGGCATGACGCACGCCCTCGCGGATGCCCTGCTCGGTGACGATGAGGTTACCGCCGCGCAGGATGGGTGAGGACATGAGGAACCAACGCATAGCGTCAGAACCGTCCCGGTCGAAGACCTCGTTGACGTTGGGGTAATTGCCCTTCGACTTCGACATCTTCAGCCCGTCATTGCCCAAGACGATGCCGTGAGCCACGACCTTCTTGTAGGCCGGACGGTCAAAGAGCGCCGTGGAGAGAACGTGCATGACGTAGAACCATCCACGAGTCTGCCCGGAATACTCGACAATGAAGTCTGCCGGCGAGTGAGTCTCGAACCACTCCTTATTCTCAAAGGGGTAGTGCTTCTGCGCAAAGGGCATGGAACCAGACTCGAACCAGCAGTCGAGCACGTCAGGCACGCGCACCATCATGGACTGGCCCGTGGGATCGTCCGGGTTCGGACGTGTGAGCTCGTCGATGTAAGGACGGTGCAGGCTCGTGGGGCGGGTGCCGAAGTCACGCGCCAGCTCGTCAAGAGAACCGTAGACGTCCACGCGGGGATAATCCGGGTTATCGGATACCCACGCCGGGATCGGCGCTCCCCAGTAGCGAGTGCGGGAGATGTTCCAGTCACGGGCGCCCTCGAGCCACTTGCCAAACTGTCCATCGCGGATGTGCTCAGGCAGCCATTCGATTTCCTCATGGTTGAGCTCCACCATGCGGTCACGGAACTCCGAGACCTTAACAAACCACGCAGGCAACGCCTTGTAGATGAGCGGCTCGCCTGAGCGCCAAGAGTGCGGATAAGAGTGCTCTATGGTGACGTGACGAAGGACGCGACCGGCAGCCTTGAGATCCTTGATGATGTTCTTGTTGGCACCAAAGACTAGCTGGCCGGCGTAAGGAGGTACCTGGGAGGTGAACTTACCATCCTCGTCGACGGGGATCACCAGCTCGATTCCGTACTTGTTGCAGCTACTCATATCGTCTTCACCAAAAGCCGGGGCCTGGTGAACAACACCGGTGCCGTCCTCGGTGGTGACATAGTCTGCTTCGATGATCTGGTAGCCGTTCTTCAGATCCGGGAAGAAGTCGAAGATTGGCTGGTAGCGGAAGCCAGCGAGCTCAGAACCCTTGAAAGTAGCAAGAACCGGCGCGTCTTTGCCCAGCTCCTTGGCATAGGCCCCACGCAGGGCATCTGCCAGAATCAGAGTCTTTCCGGCGAAAGCGCCCTCAGCGGTGACCTGGACCAGAACATAATCAATGTCAGGATTAACGGCCAAAGCCGAGTTGGATGGCAGCGTCCACGGCGTGGTGGTCCACGCGATGAAGTCGGCCTCACCAAGCTCAGGGTGCTCAGCCAACGTAGTCTCCGCCGCAGTCCCCGGCAATGCGCCAACGACCGGGAAGGTCACCGTGAGAGTCGGATCCTGACGCATTTTATAAGAGTCATCGAGACGCGTTTCCTGATTAGACAGCGAGGTATGCTCTGCCCAAGAATAAGGAAGAACCCTAAATCCCTGGTAGATAAGGCCCTTGTCGTAGAGTTCCTTGAAAGCCCACATGACCGATTCCATGTAGTCAAGGTCCATGGTCTTATAACCGTTGTCGAAGTCTACCCAACGCGCCTGGCGCGTGACGTAGTCTTTCCACTCATCGGTATATTCCAGCACGGACTTGGCGCAGTACTCGTTGAACTTGGCCAG
This sequence comes from Corynebacterium sp. UBA4397, assembly GCF_002390965.1. Classification (NCBI taxonomy): domain Bacteria; kingdom Bacillati; phylum Actinomycetota; class Actinomycetes; order Mycobacteriales; family Corynebacteriaceae; genus Corynebacterium; species Corynebacterium sp. UBA4397. The sequence continues at coordinate 93,287 of NZ_DGRD01000026.1, read as the reverse complement.
ACCCATCTCCTCAATCTGAGCCTTGTCGGTGATGCCTAGCTGCTTCTCCGCCTCTAGCTCAGCAGGAAGACCGTGGGTATCCCAGCCGAATACTCGCGGCACATAATTGCCCGCCATGGTGCGATAGCGCGGAACGATGTCCTTGACATAGCCGGTAAGTAGGTGACCATAGTGCGGCAAACCATTAGCAAAAGGCGGGCCATCGTAGAAGATGTACTCCGGGCAATCCTCAGTCCTGGCCAAGGAAGCCTTGAAAGTGTCATCGTCCTTCCAGAACTTCTGGACCTGCTCTTCCATATCCGGGAAACGGTGGGAACCGCCTGTCATGTCGACCTTGGGATACACCCCGCCCACGTTGTTTACGCTCATCTGTGCAATCAATCCTTCACTCGTCATCTACGGTGCACAGGGACGCATCCACAAAGATGCGCGGTACCACCCTGTTTGGCGCCTGCTCTAGGTGCCCGCTTGATTGGCAGTGAAGGAGATTTCGGTCCCACCCGCTCGGTTCTAATGATGCCTGCGCTTAGCGCCGACACTTTCTTCCGAAATGCTCCCACGGTGATAGCCGGATCAATGCATCTGCGAAGAGTATAGCGCGCTTGTCAACACACAGTGCACTTGAGGTGGGCACCCAGCGCAGAGTCACGCATTCTCTTCAACTTGGAGTGCACAACAGAATCAAGCAGAGGGAGGGCTTAGACAGAGGGGCTGTTTGGACCAGGTTCCCCTGAGTCGCTCGTGGTTTTTCCAATGCCGGGAAACTCGCGACTGTGGCTGCGAGAAGATGGATGGTGCTCAGGCTCTTCTTCCTCGTGTGTGCCGGAGACAGCCTCAAAGGCTTCCACTTGAGCTTTCTTTGCTTTGTCTTGACGCTGTTTGCTCGTCCAATCGATAACAAAAAGAATAAGCCCTAGGCCTGCAGTGACAAATAGCACGACGAGCGACCACGTAGCGGGGTTCAAAATGTAGTTAACAAAGGCAACGAAGGACACGAAGGCCAACACGAGGGTGGCTATGAGCATGTGGGTGCCCTTCCTACTCAGGGGTGGTGGCTGCGATAAAACCACAATAGCGCCCCCAGCCACTAAGTGGCGGGAGCGCTACACGGAGAGCGGAGATAATCTACCGCTAGTTATGGGACTTTCCAGCGTCACCGTTGGGGGCAGCGGTGCCGCGGGTCTCCAGCTCCTCGAGCTGGGACTGCAGGAGAGTCTTGAGGCGAGTGCGGTACTCACGCTCGAAGGTACGCAGCTCGGAGATGCGAGCCTCGAGTGCAGTCTGCTGCTGCTTCACCGTGTTCATGACCTCGGTGTGCTTCTTCTCAGCATCTGCCTGGAGCGCGGCAGCCTTGTCCTCTGCCTGGCGGATACGGGCCTCAGCACGGGCGTTGGCCTCGGATTCGGTTTGGCTAGCCTTCGCCTCAGCGTCAGAGACGAGCTTCTTGGCGCGGTTACCAGCGTCGAGCAGCTGTGCATCGTACTTCTTCTGTGCGTCAGCCAGCTGAGCCTTGGAGCGCGTGTCCGCCTCAGAGAGCTGCTTCTCGGCAGCAGCGCGGGCATCCGCCAGCATGGAGCTGGAATCGGCCTTGGCCTCGGAGGTGAGACGATCTGCCATTTCCTGAGCCAAGCCCAGGACGCGGGCGGCCTGCATGTGGGTATCCGGAGTGGCAATGCCACTAGCAGCAGCGGAACCAGCCGCAGCAGCGGTGCTGGCCGCAGCTACGCCGCTGGCCTTGGCCGGCGTAGCCTTCTTCAGATCCTCGACCTGCTTCTTCGAGCGCTCCAGCTCGCGCTTGGCCTGTGCGGCCTCAGCGCGTGCTGCCTCTAGCTCCTTCTTGGCCTGCGCGGCTTCCTCACGCGCAGACTTTAGATCGGCATTTCCTGCGGAGGACGCCGCCGCGAAAGCGGAGCCTGCAGGGCGCTCGGAGGCAGAAGCCTGCTTGGCCTTAGCGGCCTCAGCAGTTGCGGTCTTAGCCTGCTCCTGGGCGGTGCGAGCCTCGTCCTTAAGCTTTGCAATCTCCGACTTGGAGTCCGCCAGCTTAGTCTCATATTCCGCGCGCAGCTTGGACTCAACCTCGTGGCGAATCGCAGCCTCGTCAGCGCCCTTGGCGGGAGCTGCACCGGTACCTGACTTAACCTGGGAGGTGAGATCCTCGACCTGCGCCTGCAAATCATCGTTCTCATCCTGCAGCTGGGCAAGGGTGTCCTCTACGAGATCGAGGAACTGATCTACCTCGTCCTCGTTGTAGCCACGCTTGCCAATCGGCGGCTTGCTGAAAGCGACGTTGTGGACATCAGCTGGTGACAGTGGCATTGACTTCTCTTCCCCTTCAAGTCGGTTCGGCCCCGGTAGTTCCAGAGCTGTGAAGATGCAAACCCTTCCCGCGCTAACACACGGGTCGAATCCACAATCAATCTTGTGCGGTCAATAATACGTATTGTCTTAAATCATTGTAACCAATCGCTAACATTATCCCACGTTGGCCACAGTCTCAATATCAACAAAAGGGTTGGGGTTTAGGATTTGGGCCCCTAGCGCCTCTCGACGCACGCGCGCCCTATCCTCTCGCACCCACGGACGTACACAGCGTTTTAAACGCTGGCGGCCCGAATCTATCCAAAGAAGATGATGCGCAGAACGATGGAAAGCAAAGACAAAATGAGGAATAAAACGATGATGGAAACATCGAGGGCGACCCCACCCAGGCGCAGCGGGGGAACTATCCTGCGCAGGGCCTTAACTGGCGGATCCGTGACTACAAAGAGCGGTTCAGCCAGGACCATAAACCACCGCGGCGGGTTAAATTGCCGCGAGAAAGACTGGACCATCTCGATGAGGATGCGGGCGATGAGAATCCACGTATAGATTCTCACCAAGAAAATTAAAATGATTCCAAATTCAGTCACGTTTAACGAGCCTATCGGAACTACCCCCGTCTTTGCAGATTTAGGCCAGTCCCGTTGCGTCTCGCCGCACGCCGGCCCGAGAGCGCGCCACTAACGCAGGCCGGCCTCGTGCTCAAGTTCCGCGTTGCTGAAGTCTGCGTCCTTGGGAACGATGGCAAAAACCTTGCGGTCAGTCTTTAGCACCTTGGTCAGGTTGATCATGCGCCCTTCCAAAGCGAAGCACAGGCCTGCTGCAAAGTCGACGAAGCGCTTAGCCGCACCGCGCTCAGCATCGGTCAATTCGAAGACTACGGCATCTCCCTCACGGAAGGGTTCGCCCACTCGGGCCGCGTCATTGAAAGAAGTCAGGGAGATGGCAACGATGCGGGGCACGAATTGCTCCTCCTCAACAACAGCGACAGAGCCATAAGCAGAACGCGGGGCATAGGCCGCAGCACCGTTGCTCTCGTAGCGACGATCCTCCGCGAAATAAGCCTCGTCAGCTTCGACGTCCATCGGCCCCAGGCCGAAGAACTCTTTCGTCTTGTTGAAAAATTCCATTGATGGGTCTCCCTCGTGACCGAGAACGCTAGTGCCAGAATCCCAAAAAATACCGGCAACTAAAGTTGCTATTGTTACTGATGTTACTTGAGTGATTTATACCGTGAAGTGCGCGTTTACGATGATTTTCAAACTACTGGCCGAGGCCCCATGATGCCGGTTCCGACACGCACAATATCGGTGCCCGCGGCGATGGCAGCACCCATATCCGCACTCATTCCGGCAGAAAGCAAAAGCTTGCGACCCAAGCCCTCCGTCATCTCATCGGTGAGCGCACGCGTCTGTTCAAAAACCTCACTCGCATCGCCGCCGAGAGGGGGAACAACCATGAGGCCCTGGAGACTAAGGTGCTCTAGTTTTTCTACCTCAGCCACCAAGTCACCGACGCCCGCGACAGGTACGCCACCGCGTGCAGTGTCAGCATCGGCAGAAACCTGAATGAAAACGTTTAGGCCCCCTTCCCTCTCACCGCGTTCACATGCAAGGGCTACCCCGCGGTCGAGGGCTTGTGCGAGCTTTAAAGAATCCAAAGAATGTACGCTTCGAGCCCAGCGCGCAACGTGATTAGCCTTCTTCGTCTGCACTTGGCCAATCATATGGAAACCGATCTCGGGCAACTGCGCCGCCTTGGCTCGGGCCTCTTGCTCGCGATTCTCGGCCACATCTGTGATGCCAAGCTCCCCCAGTAAGGCGATGTCTTCCGCGGGATGGAACTTCGTCACCGGCAAAAGCTGCGGTTGTTCCCTGCCCGCCGCTTGAGAAAGCTCCGCAATGCTGGCCCGGGTGCGCTCCAACCCCCGACGCAGCTCCTCTTTGCGCTTGCTCGCCGCTTCCAGTGTCAAGGCAGTGGATTCCTGCTTGCTCATTAGTGTTTTTCCTTCAGTCCTTTTCTATGCTTCTATCGGCCTCTGTTACAGGCCTAGTCTTGCGCCGCCTCGAGCCAGATAACCCCAGCTTGCCGGCCGGTTGTTCCCTCGCGCCGATAGGAGAAGAAGTCCTCATCCTCAATGGTGCAGCGCGGATCAGAGTGAATCGCCGTTACGCCGAGCCCGAGCAATTGGCGCACAAGTCCACGGCGCACATCGACGCCCCATGACCCCTTAGGGGTGCGCACCTTAGACCCGGGCAGGTGCTTGTCGACGTCTACTGCCATCGCTTCTGGGACCTCGTAATTCGCCCCGCACGCAGCAGGCCCCATGAGCACCTGGATAGCTGCGGGCCGCGCGCCAAGGTCCACCATGGTGCGAACAGTCTCCGTGATTATACCGTTGCGCGCGCCCAGCCTGCCCGCATGGGCTGCGGCTATCACCCCAGCCTCGACGTCGACAAGCAGGACCGGGGTGCAGTCAGCCACCAGCACCGCCAACCCGAGGCGGCGGCACTGAGTAACTATGGCATCGCTCGCGGGCACTGGGTCCTCGCGCGGGCCCTCGACCACAGTGACTGTGTTGGTATGGAGCTGTTCCATCCACACGATGTCCTCGAGGCCTAGGACACGTGAGAGCCGCGCCCTGTTTGCTGCGACGGCCTGTGGATCATCACCCACGTGATCTCCCAGGTTGAAAGAATCATAGGGAGATGCGGAAACCCCGCCGGCACGGCTCGTAAAAACCATGCGGACGGGGCGGGAACGCGCATCTGGCGCGGTGAAAGGTGCTTCCTCGTTTACTGGCATGCACTCCAGATTAGCGCGTTAGAGTAACGCTTAGCGCATGAAGGAAGGCACGTCGAGGTCATCATCACCATCGTCATCGTGGCGCGCGGCAGGGCGTGAGAGACGGTAGTCATCACGACCCTCCTCGCGGCGATCATCGCGCTGGAAACGCTCGGAGCTGGTAAAGAGGCCGCCCGACTCGCCCCCACGGCTAGGAGCCTGGGGCTCGCGCTCGCCAGCGCGAGGCTCATAGGAGTGGCGCGGTGCGTAGCGGTCCTGAGCCGGATCCTCGGCATAGGCTGGTGCCGGGGCCGGGGTAACGGGCTCGGCCTCGCCACGGTCGCGGCTATCAAAAAGGGAACCGGGCTTGCGCTCCGCCTCCGCCTTATCCTGCTGCTGCGCCTGAGCGGCCATATTAGCCTGGGCATCGAAGCCGGTTGCGATGATGGTAACGCGCACCTCGTCACCCAAGGTGTCATCAATGATGGTGCCGAAGATGATGTTGGCATCCTCGTCCGCGCGCTCTTCAACCATCGATGCCGCGGAGTTGACCTCGTGCAGGCCTAGATCAGAGCCGCCAGCGATGGAGAGCAACACGCCCTTGGCGCCTTCCATGGTGGACTCAAGCAGCGGCGAGTTGATGGCCTGCTCTGCGGCGGTCATAGCGCGGTTGTCGCCGCGGGCAGAACCGATTCCCATGAGGGCGGAGCCCGCATCCGACATCACGGAGCGAACGTCCGCAAAGTCAACGTTGATCATGCCCGGAATGGTGATGAGGTTCGTGATTCCCTGCACTCCGTTATGGAGCACCTCGTCCGCGGCGCGGAAGGCCTCGACGATGGAAAGCTCCTCTCCGCCTAGCTGCATGAGGCGGTCGTTGGGGATGACGATGAGGGTATCGCACACCTCGCGCAGCTCCTCTATGCCGGCCATGGCCTGGCGGGTGCGGCGCGCACCCTCGAACTTGAAGGGACGGGTAACCACGCCGACGGTCAGCGCGCCCATCTTCTTCGCGATGGAGGCGACTACCGGCGCAGCACCGGTGCCGGTTCCGCCTCCCTCACCCGCGGTAACAAAGACCATGTCGGAGCCCTGCAAGGCTTCCTCAATCTCGGTTTTGTGATCCTCGGCGGAGGTCTTGCCCACCTCGGGGTTGGCACCGGCGCCCAGGCCACGGGTGGCCTCGCGTCCGATATCGAGCTTGGTATCGGCATCAGAGAAGATCAGGGCCTGGGAGTCGGTGTTGATGGCGACAAACTGAACGCCTTTGAGGCCTTCTTCTATCATCCGGTTAACGGCGTTAACGCCGCCACCGCCGACGCCGACGACCTTGATGTCCGCAAGGTTGTTGCTGGAAGAGATCATGTGAGGTGTGCTCACCTTTCGCTAATAAAAACTGCAGTTGCGTAGACCGTAAACGAGGAAAAATGCATTCCGCATCCGTGCGCCCCTTTAAGCCAAGAAGCGGTTGCTTCCATCTTCGATGAATGTGGCGGAAAATTCGCGTTCATTTCGCCGCGTGTCGGTACCCTCAAGGACTACTTTAGGGTTGCTGACGTGCGGGTATTCAGATCACACCCGCCACATCCGCCACAGCAATGCTTGGCGACGTCGCCCTTTAGTCCCGCGCGGTGACTAGCTCCGGGTTGGAAATATTCCAGTGCTGACCATCCATCTTTAGCACCGTGGCAAAGGCACGGGCCTTGTTTGCATCATCGCCATCACTGGCCCCCCAAAAGACACTGCGCCCATCCCGCAAATTAAAGCTAAGAGAGTAGGCATCTTTGACTTCGAGGCTCTCGACCTGCGCACGCAGCTCCGGGGAAAGAGCGGAGATAGCAGCGGCTGCTTGGGCCATCTGCTCACTGCCAGGTTCAACAGAGCCTGTTATCTCTACAGTGCCTTCCGGCGGGGTCTCGCGCACAAAACCTTCACCGGCGCCGTCGATGAGCTCGGAATCATCGCCTTCTTTCTTGAAGGCGATGGCCTTGTGTTCAACCAGCTCAACCTTGAGTTTCGAGGGAAAAGAGCGAGACACCGTGGCCGATTCCACCCAGGGCAAGGAAGCAACCCCGGCCGCCGCTTCGCGCGCATTGACCCGCACGAGGTTTGTCCCTATCCCAACCCTGGTTGCCTCCTCCACTGCGGCGCTGTCGATGTGTTCATTGCCTTCCACAACAAAGCCGCCGACACGCAGGATGGGGAAAACCCACAACGCGGCGCCCACAAGTAGCCCTACAGCGACTATCGCGGCGATGACGCCTGCAATCCTTTTGGCGGGGCTTCGAACGCCCTTGTCCTTGCGCACTTTAGCCCTTCAACTTATCCAAGATTTCAGCGGCGACTAGAGTAACCGAGCCGGCCCCGATCGTCAGGACGAGATCGCCAGGGTGCACCAAAGAAACTACGTCTGCCGCCGCCGCTGAGAAGTCTGGCTCAAAAATGACCTGCATGTCCTCCGGCATTTTATCCGTGATAATTCGCGAGGTAATGCCCTCGACCGGCTGCTCGCGCGCACCATAAATGTCTAGAACCACCGCGGCATCCGCCAACGAAAGTGCCTGAGCAAACTCAGCGTCGAAGGCCATGGTGCGCGAGTAGAGGTGTGGCTGGAAGCACGCGATGACGCGCCCACCTTGGCCTGCCGCCTCTACCTTTTGGCGCGCGGCCTTGAGCACCGCAGTCACCTCCGTGGGATGGTGCGCATAATCGTCGAAGACCTGCACGTCAGGGCCCTCATGAAAGGAGACGGCCCCTCGGAACTCAAAGCGCCGGCGCACGCCGCTAAACTCCTCCAAGCCCTGGGCGAGTTCTGTGGCATCGCCTCCGGCCAAAGCTGAGGCCGCCAACGCGGCCACGGAGTTAAGAACCATGTGGTGGCCCGGAATCTGCAGCCCGTACTCCGCGTGTTGCTCCGCGCTGCCTGGCAGGCGCAGGCGAACCGCTACGTGCATTCCAGTCTCATCGATGTGTTCGCCAACGAGAGCGCCGGCCAGTGGAATCTCTGGGTACTTCTCCCCCGCCTCCTCGCTGCCATAGCCCAGCACGTTGACGCCTCTTTCGAGAGCACGCTGCCCGATGGCTGCTGCATGCGGATCTTCTAGGCACACCACTAGGTATCCGGTTCCTTCGGTCACGCGGTTTGCGAAGTCATCGAATACCTGGAAATAAGCTTCAGGAGTCTTAAAGAAATCGAGGTGATCGGGTTCAGCGTTGGTGATGACCGCAATATCCGGGCTGTAGCGCAGAAGTGAGGCATCCGATTCATCGGCTTCCGCGACGAAGGCTTTACCCGTACCAGAGTGGGCGTTGGTACCGGCCCGATTGAGCTGCCCGCCGATAGCAAAGGAAGGATCCAGGCCCGCACGCTGCATAGCACTCACGGTCATCGAGGTGGTCGAGGTCTTGCCATGTGTGCCAGCCAGCAGAATCTGTGTGTGGCCGACCATCAGAGCAGCCAGGAGATCAGAGCGACGAATGACTGGGATCCCCCGCTTCTTGGCTTCTACCAGCTCGGGATTGTCCTGTGGAATGGCGGCAAAGGAAGTGACTACTGTCGTAGGTTCTTGGCCCGCGAGCTCAAGGTTCTCAGCACGGTGACCAATGGCGACCTTGGCTCCCATTGAACACAAGACCGCAACCGGGGTGGAATCTTTAACATCGGAGCCAGTAACTACGCAATCGCGGGCGGCGAGGATGCGAGCGAGTCCCGACATCCCAGAACCGCCGATTCCAATGAAGTGCACCCTCGTGAGGTCATAAGGCAAAGCGTCTGCCATGTTACTTTCCTTTCTCTTCAGTGCCTGCTGTTTTGCTTCCGCGCCCAGGCTTGCGGGACTTATCGTGTTCTTGTTTCACTTCGCGCCCTGCTCTAGTGACGCTGCTGGCAATGCGGTCTGCCAAGGTGTAGGCCACGTCCCCCGCGCTAGCGCGCGCGACGGCTTCTTGCATGGCCGCCAAGCGCTGCGGATCCCCGAGAATTGAGCGAACCTGGTCAATCAAGCGTTCTGCACTCAACTCGGCATCGGGGATGTGCACGGCCGCACCGGCCTCGACGAGCTCACGGGAGTTAAAAGCCTGCTCACCGTTGCCAAAAGGCAGCGGAACATAGATAGCAGGAAGCCCTGCTGCGCTGACTTCCGCCACTGTCATGGCCCCAGACCTGCACACAACTAGGTCCGCGACTGCTAAGGCCCCTGCCATGTCTTCGATATAGGGAAGGGGAACATAGTTCTCGTGGGCTGCGGGAGCCTGGTTCTTCTTACCGTAGGCATGCAGAATCTGATAGTCCTTGCTCAGGTTCTCAACAGCACCTGCCAGAGCGCTGTTGATGCTCACCGCGCCTTGAGAGCCGCCGGTGACCAAAATCGTCTTCATGTCATCGCGCAGGTTCCATTTCTTCCGCGCAGCAGCAGCCACGCTGCCATCTGGATCGGTGGCTAGGCCAGGGCGCACCGGGATGCCAACGACCTCACCGGGCATCCCGGAATCCGCGTGGGCATTGAGCCCAATTCCCCCCAGCCTGACGCCCAGTTTATTGGCCATTCCGGTCAAGGCGTTGGTCTCTAGAACATAGAAAGGCACACCCAATGACTTTGCGGCGAGGTAGGCCGGTGCAGCGACGTATCCGCCGGTGCCAAAGACCACGTCTGCATCGACGTCCTTGAGCACTTGGCGGGTCTGGCGAAAGGACTTGGCCACGTTAAAGGGCAGTTTCAGAAGGTCCCCATTGAGCTTTCGCGGGACTGGCACCGGGGTTATCAGGCGCAAATCAACTCCGCGCCCCGGAATGATGTCCCGCTCAAGGCCGCGGGACGTGCCGAGCGCCGTGAGCCGAGCACCGTGTCGATCCCGCAATGCCTCCCCTACTGCAAGCGCTGGTTCGATGTGTCCGGCAGTGCCACCACCTGCGATGACGACGGAAATGGGCAGAAAATTCATAGAAACTAGGCTACCAGCGCGCCCTGCCTAGAAGATCACTCGCCGCGCGAACGATGGCGGATGCGCGGATCACGGCGCACCCGCGGGGCTTCTGCACCCCTAGACTCGCGGCGCGACGTTGATTCGCGGTAGGAAGAACGGCCCTGCCCGCGCTCGGTGACGGGACGCCCGTAGCGCCGACGCCGCTCCCCTTCTTCGTGGGCCGCAGAGCCACGGGGTCGTGGCTGGGAAGCTGTGCGCGAAGATCCATTCGGCACGCTCGCGGCTGGGCGCGAGCGCCTGCCATTGCCGCGCACTATAACCTCCGGCGCCGTGCGTGGCTCCGGAATCCCCAAGACACGGTCGAATATAGGACGGCCAAAGTTCTGCATGGCTGAGACCTGCATGGGCTCGTGCCTGGCTACGTTGCACAATATGCCCATAGAACCAATCGTGATGATGGCTGCCGTGCCGCCCGCGGAAATCATGGGCAACTGAATACCGGTAACCGGCAAGAGGCCGATGACGTAGCCGATGTTATAAAAGGCCTGGCTGACCACGCCGACAGTCAATGTGGCTGCCAGCAGAGCCTGGTACTGATTGCGAGCCCTGCGAGCGGTGCGGATGCCAACATATCCCAGCGTGGCGAAGAGGAGGATAACTAGAGCACCGCCCCATAGACCCAGCTCTTCCCCGATGACTGCGTAGACGAAGTCATTCTTGGCTTCCGGAAGATAGAACCACTTGGCGCGGGACTGGCCTAGGCCCACGCCCCAGAACCCGCCGTCGGCAAGCGAGAGGAAGCCCTGATAAGCCTGGAAGCCAGCGCCCTGGGTATCTTCGATGTTTCCGCGCAGAGCATCAAAGTAGGTGTGGAAGCGGTGCGAGCGAAACCCGCCGCTAAAAAAGAGAAGCACAGCACCAAGGATGCCCAAGCCCGCGATGGGAATAAACACCCGCCAGTTGACGCCGGCGAAAGCCAGGGTGAAGATGACAACTAGGGCAAAGGACATGGCCATGCCGATGTCGCCCTGCGCCATGATGAGGATCAACATGAATCCGGCGATCACGGCATAGACCAGAAATGGATTAGATAGTTTCCAGCCATTCCACACTTTATCCGCCAGCGCTGAGGCGCCGAACAGGCCGACGACGACGCGAGCAACCTCGGAGGGCTGAAGGGTTAAGGGTCCGAGAACGATCCACGACTGGGAGCCGACGCTTTCCCTACCTGTACCAATGCCAGGGATAAGAACAGCGATGAGCAACAGCACCGCCACGACCAAAGCTAGGGGCACGATTTTCCGCAAAGAATCCGGCGGAATGCGCAGGCCTACCCAGAAGGCAACCAGGCCCAAGGCGACCAAGAGCATCTGGCGCATGGCCTCGCTCCACACCGTGCCGCTCTCTGCCAAAGAGGTGGCCATCGAGGAGGAGAAGGCCATGAGGATACCTATTGACACCAACGCGACCACGCAAAAACGCAGCAAGGTGTAGTCCAGACCCGCGCGGGTACTCAAGTGCGCGCGTAGTTCCACAAGGCGTTGGGACAGCGACTGATTTGCCGGCCCAGGCACCTCGCCTTGGGGCTGCGAAGAAGTGGCTGTCATGGTGTCTCCTACCTACCTGGAAGAACAACTACAACTAACGCGATACAACTAGCGCGGGCGATACTTGTGTTGTCAAAGTTTCTCGTGGTGCTGACGAGTCTATAGCTTTTGAGGTTCCTAGTGGTCGAGGCGCCGCGCAGCGTGGGCAAACATGTCGCCACGCTCGCCCATCCCGCTATACATATCCAACGATGCCGCAGCAGGGGCCAAAAGGACGGTATCCCCGGCCACGGCGTGATGCAGAGCAAAGGAAACTGCTGCGTCCATCGCCTCCTGCGGGTCAGTCGAGTCGATGACTTCCACTGGGACATGCGGCGCGAGTTCCTGCAGCGCCTGTGCAATGAGATGCCGGTCAATTCCCAAGACGACGGCAGCCTTAATCTGCCCGGCGTGGCTCGCGATAAGGCGATGCACGTCCGCGCCCTTGAGTTGGCCACCGGCCACCCAGACAACGGAGTCCAAGCCGCGCAGCGCCGCGTCAGCCGCGTGAGGATTGGTCGCCTTAGAGTTGTCGATGAAGTCCACCCCCGCGTGCCGGTGCACTATTGCGCCTCGGTGACCAGCCACGGTGAAGTCATGTAGCCCTTGATCAATAGATTCTGGAGCAGCACCGGCCAGTGCCGCCACTGCAGCGGCTGCGGCTGCGTCAAGGGCGCCTGCCCGACCGGGAGGCTCAATTCCTTCGATGGGGCCGAGTTTTACTCGACCTGGGGTTTCCAGATCTTCGGCGACGAGGGCTTGCCCGGCGATGCCAACCTGGCCAGGACCGGGCTCCCCCGCGCCAAAAGAATAGAGGTGGCTGGCCAACTGCCCGTGCTCTTTAGCGAGCTCGACATAGTGGCACACCCTAGAGTCATCGCGCCCATAGACAGCGACCTGGCCGGCTAGGACCTTCGCCTTGGCGCGCGCATAGGCGTCGAAGGAGCCGTGCCAATCAATATGATCCTCTGCCAGATTAAGCAGCACGCCCACAGCGGGGCGCAGCTGCGAAGACCAGTGCAGCTGGAAAGATGACAACTCGACGGCCAGCACCTCAACGCGCGGGGTAGCGCGCAAGGCGTCGAAAGGAGAAGTCCCGATGTTGCCCACTGCCAAGGCGCGGCGGCCAGTGCGCTGGGCGTCGACCTGCATGATCTGAGCCAGCATTCCGGTCGTTGTGGTCTTCCCGTTCGTGCCTGTTACCACCAGCCACTTACGCGGGGCACCAAAGACGCCCGCGCGATCCAGCCGGTAGGCCAACTCGACATCGCCGATGACCTCCCGATCTGCTTGTGCGAAACCCACGAGCAGGGGCGTATCGGGGCGCCATCCCGGCGAAGTAACAACGAGATCGAAATCGCCGGTGGCTTGCAACGCTTCCGCGGGGCTAAGCGTGTCAACTCCGAACTGAGCTTCCATGGACTGACGTGCGTCCGCATTTCCATCAGCGACCGTCGTATCAATTCCTAGCTCGTGCAGGACGCGCACGCATCCCCGCCCAGACACACCCGCCCCGGCAACGAGAACCTTGCCGCGCAGACTGGCGGGAACACGCGAGGCATCATAGATGTCCATCAGGAGGATTAACCGAGCCTTTCAGTAGTCATTGGGGAGAATCCAGTGGAGAAGCCATTGGGAACTTGGAAACTAGATCCCAAGTCCGGATTTGAGAAGCCAGTCACCGTAGAAGATGGCGGTGCCGGCCATCGCGGCCATTGCCGCCAGCAGCCAGAAGCGAATGACGACGGCGGTTTCCGCCCAACCGCCATTTTCAAAGTGGTGGTGGATGGGTGCCATACGGAAGAAACGCTTGCCGGTGGTGCGGAATACTACGATCTGGATAACAACGGAAACAGTCTCCACCACGAAGATTGCTCCGATGATGACCATGAGCAGCTCGGTTTGAGTGGTCACCGAAAGCCCGGCTACAAGGCCACCCAAGGCGAGCGAACCGGTATCACCCATGAAGATCTTGGCTGGGGCGGCGTTCCACCACAAAAAGCCTAGGCAACCGCCCAGTCCGGCAGCGGCAAGAACCGCCAAATCCAGGGGATCGCGGACTTGGTAGCACCCAGCGCTGAGCGCGGTGGCGCAAGAATTGCGGAACTGCCAGAAAGTAATGATGGTATAAGCGCCCATGACCATCGCCGTGGTACCAGCAGCTAGGCCATCCAGGCCATCGGTCAGATTGACGGCGTTGGACCATGCCGCGATGAGCAGGTACATAAAGATTAGGAAGATAATCGTGCCTACGATCGCGCCGCCGACTGCGATATTGAAGGTATCAATCTCACGGACAAAGGAAAGATTCGTAGACCCCGGCGTGAGCCCGTTGTCATCCTTAAATTGCAGAACCAGCCAGCCAAAGCCCAGTGCGAGAACAAGCTGACCCAGAAGCTTCGCAGTCTTGTTGAGGCCGAGGTTACGGGCTTTAAAAAGCTTGATGAAGTCATCGGCGAAACCAAGAGCACCCAGGCCCAGCGTCAATCCGAGTACAAGGAGCCCGGAGGCAGTAAAGCCCCCTATTCCCTGTATCTCGCCGTAGATGCCCACCACGACATAGGCAACGACGATGCCCGCCAGGATCGATAGCCCGCCCATCGTTGGCGTACCGCGCTTGCGCAGGTGAGACTTCGGCCCATCTTCGCGGATCTCTTGCCCCTTGCCCAAAGCGGAAAAGTAGCGGATGAGAACCGGGGTGCTAAAGATCGCGACGAGGAAGCTCACGACTCCGGAAATAATAATCTGAGTCACTGGTTAAAGTCTTTCTAATTCTTTTTAGTCACGGCGGTAACTAACGTGTGGAGAATGCGCTGCTTATCGGCGCTGCTTGTGGGTGGTAGCACTTAACGCACAAGAGCATCAGCCACCTTCCATAGATGTTGGGCATTGGAAGACTTGACCAAAACAACATCCTTAGCGCTGCGCCGATCCCAATCCTCCGCGGAGATCGGCGGCGTGCGCAAAATATCCTCGACGGCTTGAGCCGCCTGCTCGACATCCGCGCAGACAGTAGTATTTATACCCTGTGCCTCGGCGGCCTGCGCCATTGCCTGCGTATTCGGGTTCGTTCCTACCGCGACGAGATACTGCACGTTGTACTTGGCCAGCTCAGCCCCCAGCTCGCTGTGCGCCTCCTGAGCCTCGTTGCCCAGCTCCCCCATCTGTCCCAGCACCGCAATTGATCGCACGTCAGGGCGGGCGGCCGAGGTATAGGCCAGAGCCGCAATCGCCGCGCGCATCGATTCCGGGTTCGCGTTGTAGGAATCATCGATGATTGTCACGCCATCGGCGCGGGTATGCACATCCATCCGGTGCTTGGAAGCTATACGATGCCCCGATAGAGCGTGCGCAACAAGCGCCGGATCCACACCGGATTCGATAGCCCCTGCCACTGCCGCGACGGCATTGGAGACTTGATGCTGACCAAAGACCTGCAGCTTTATCTCAAAGGCCTCGCCCTGCGGGGTATGCAGGGTAAAGGATGCGCGGGCGACGTCGTCAAGCTGGACGCCCGTGGCATAGTACTGTGCCTGCGAGGCCGGCGGAGTAGAAGCGGAGTAGTAGACCACCTTTGCCTGGGTGCGCGGGGCCATGGCGGATACAAAATCATCGTCGGCGTTGAGCACCGCAACTCCGCCTTCGCCGGCGGAAGGCAATGCCTCAACGAGTTCGCCCTTTGCCAAGGCAATGTTCTCACGGGAGCCAAACTCGCCCAAGTGGGCGGTCCCCACGTTAAGCACGATCCCCACCTTTGGCGCGGTGATGGACGCCAAGTGCCGAATATGCCCAATTCCCCGCGCCGACATCTCAGCCACAAGGTACTTAGTATGCTCATCACAGCGCAAAGCCGTATAGGGCAGCCCGACCTCGTTGTTAAAAGAGCCAGGGGGTGCAACCGTATCCCCCGCAGCGCGAAAGATGGTGGCGATGAGATCCTTTGTGGATGTCTTTCCCGCGGAACCCGTAATACCTACGATGCGCAGTTGGTGCTGAGCGGCCAGGCGTTGGGTGACGGCACGCGCGAGCGCAGACAGCGCCGCTACAACCGCCGCGGCCGAACCATCAACGTCGTGCGCATAGATGTCAGCATTAGCGCCCTCCCCGGAGATTTTGCCGTGTGGCTCAACCACAATGGCGGGGACGCCCACCTGCCGTGCGGCTAGGACGGCCACCGCGCCCTTTTCTATTGCCTGCGCGGCGAAGTCATGGCCGTCAACATGCTCGCCGGGCAGGCAGAGGAAGAGCCCGCCAGGAGTTACCTTGCGAGAGTCGAACTCGACGAACCCGCTCACCTTTTGGTGCGGATTATCCACGTGGTCGAGCGTGCCGCCGGTGATATCGGCGATCTCCTGCAATGTCAAGGGAATCATTTCTGCTCCTCTATGTCAGTGACGCCATTTTCGTCACTTCTCGATTGCGCGGATGGGGAGTTCCCAGCCGCGCGGGCAATCCGATCCTCGATTGCCTGTGAAAGTTCCTCGCGGTCGTCGAAGTGATAGATGTGGTCTCCGATGATTTGGCCTATTTCGTGGCCTTTACCCACGACAATAACCGCATCTCCAGGCTCTGCCCATTCGACAGCAGCCTGAATTGCCTGCGCCCGGGAGCCAATCTCACGGACCTCCCGCGCGCCACCTTGGTGCCGCGCGCCTTCGAGTACCTCAGAGCGAATGAGAGCAGGGTCCTCGCTGCGCGGATTGTCATCAGTGACAATCACCAAATCAGCACGCTGGGCCGCTGCGGCACCCATCAACGGGCGCTTGGTGGTGTCGCGGTCACCGCCGGCTCCGATGACCACCGCGATCCTGGCAGAGTCTGTTGAAAGCTGCCCGCGCAGGGTATCGAGCACCGCAGCCACGGCCGCTGGCTTGTGGGCATAATCCACGATGGCGAGGAAGTCCTGGCCCTGATGGATAGCCTGCATCCGCCCAGGCACCGAGACATGAGCCAGCCCTGCAGCGAATACTTCACTATCGACGCCAATGGCGCGCGCCATTCCCAGCGCCAATGCCGCGTTCGCGATGTTGAACTTCCCTGGCAAAGGCAGACGGAAGTCCACCTCGCCATGAGCGCTGCGCACCTCTACCTCTTGGACGCCGGATGCCTCCGCGCGAACCTGCTGAGCAAAGTAGGTTGCTTCATCCTCCTGTGCAGGATCAGTGGCCACCGAGCTAACCTCGAGCCCTGAGTCGCGGGCTACGTGCTCCATCTCTCGGCCCCACTTATCGTCGATGCAGACGACGGCCTGGCGGGCAGCCTGCTCACCGGAAAACAGGCGAGCCTTGGCGTGGAAGTAGGCCTCCATGGTCGGGTGAAAATCTAGGTGATCCTGGCTCAGGTTAGTAAAGCCTCCCACCGCAAAGCGGGTTCCGCGCACTCGTCCTAGCTCCAATGCGTGCGAGGAGACCTCCATGACCACGTGTGTCACGCCCTGCTCGAGCATGCGCAGGAAAAGCTCCTGGAGCGTCGGAGCCTCCGGCGTGGTCAGCTTAGTTGCCACAGGCTCGCGATTAATTCGGGTGCCGGTGGTCCCAATGAGCCCGACCGAAAAGCCGGCGTGAAGCAGACCCGCCTCAAGCAGGTAGCTGGTGGTGGTTTTTCCGGACGTTCCCGTTACCCCTACCACGGTCAGACGCGAGCTCGGGTGATTATAAATCTCGGCCGCTATCGTGCCGAGCACCGCGCGTATATCCTCCACGGCTATTATCGGGCGCTGCTCCCCTGCCTCTGAGAGAATCTCTAGGCCCGCGGCATCCGTGAGGATCGCCGCAGCTGGAGTGTCTGCCGCAAACTTGGCACCGTGCGCATGGGTTCCGGGCAGGGCTGCAAACAGCGCTCCTGAAGCGATACTGGTGGAATCAAGGCCACACGAGGAAACCTCAACACGCGCGTCACCGATAACTCGCCCGCCGGAGATCTCCGCAAGTTTGTGGAGTGTCACTGCCATTTTCTTCTTCTCGCTCCCTGTATTCCGAGGATTTCCTTTTAAAGCAATTCTTATAAGTCTTTATTATTCGCCTCTGTGGCGCCTCATGCTTGCGATCACTGCGCTCGCAGTGTCAACTGCTCCGCTGGTTCAGTGGTCGGAATGTTGTCGCGGTTGAGCAGCCAGGAAGCGATGTCTTTGAACACGGGCGCAGCCGATTGCCCGCCCGATCCATCATCGTTGACCCCGGACTTCGGCTCGTCGAGCATGACCGCGACGACGAAGCGAGGATCGTTGGCCGGCGCGATGCCGGCAAAGGTAATCCAGTAGGCGGAATTGGAATAGCTACCGGTGTTGGGATCAACTTTTTGCGCCGTACCCGTTTTGCCCGAGAGCTGGTATCCCTCGATCGAGTTCCCGCCGGCCGTTCCGTTTTGGATGCCACTGGGATCCGATTGGAACACAGAGCGGAACATCTCAACCGTGGTCTTCGCAGTCTCGGGGCTCACCACCTGGGTGGTCTTAGGCGCGGGCCCCTCGTGCTCTCCGTCCTCTCCTGCAATCGAGGAGATGATGCGCGGCTCAATCCTTTCACCGCCATTGGCCAAGGCCTGGTAGACGCTGGCCATCTGCAGAGTTGTCCATGACTGACCCTGCCCGATGGGCAGGTTGGCAAAAGTTCCGCCTGACCACTGCTCTAGAGGCGGCACCAGCCCAGAAGACTCGTTAGGGAGCTCAATACCGGTGGTCTGGCCCAGGCCAAATGCCTCGAGATATTGCGAATACTTTTCCTGACCAAGCTTTTGGGCGAGCATGAGCGTGCCCACGTTGGAGGACTTACCAAAGATACCGGTGGTGGTATAAGGCTCCACGCCGTGCTGCCAGGCATCACTCACGGTGACGCCGGCCATATCAATGGATCCAGGAACCTGATGCACTTCGTCCGGGGTGGTCACCCCTTCTTGCAAAGCTGCGGCGGCAGTGATGACTTTAGCTACGGATCCGGGCTCATAAGGGTGGGAGACGGCGCGGTTCTCGAAGTCCTTGCCTTCCTTAAACTGCTTTTCGACGTCCTTATTAGGATCCACCGTTCCCGTGTTCGCCATGGCCAGGACCTCGCCCGTGGCCACATCGAGGACCACTGCCTGCGCTCCATCGGCCTGAGAGTTAGCCTTGGCCTTCTCCAGCTTCTGCTGGACGTAGGTCTGGAGATCTAGATCAAGGGTTAAGGTGATGTCCTTGCCCTCGACTGCGGGAACCTCGTCGCGCAGCGTACCGGGGATGACCTGTCCGTCAGTCGATACGTCTTCGGTGGAGCGCCCGTCGATGCCGGTCAGCAGTGAATCCCCGGATGCCTCGAAGCCGAATTGTCCTTGACCATCCATCGACACCTTGCCGATGACGTTCTCGGCGATAGAACCATTCGGGTACTGCCGAATGTCCTGATGGTCTGCCGCAACACCATGAAAGCGGTTGGATATGCTCACCGCAATATCGGGGTCGACGTTGCGAACGAGGACCTCGTACTGGGTATCCGCCTTGAGCTTGGCTAGGATCTGCTTTGATTCGACGCTGCCTGTGGCCGCCCCAGCTTCCTTGATCATCTCCGGAATTGCAGTGGCCATCTCGTCGAGAGTTTCTTGTACAGACTTGTCGAGCGCCGCCTCGCGTGAAGCCTCATCCATGCCGTTAAACTTGCCCTCGGCCACACCCTCGAGTTCTGCTTGCTCTTTGAGCTCCGAACGCAGACGCGTGGGAGACACCGTCAGCGACCTCGCCTGCATAGTGTAGGCAAGACGTTGACCATCGCGGTCTACTACTTCGCCACGGCGCGCGGGATCAAGATAGACCCGCGAGCGCTGTTCGACGGCCTTCGCAGCTAGGTCCGGACCCCACACCAATTGAATCCAGCCCAAACGGCCCACGAATACAACAGTGAGTACCAACAATGCCGCGATAACGACCCTAAAGCGCTTGCGCATGATGCCCTTTTGCGTGGGGCTCGCCGCGCGGGCACTTGTTCGCGGCTGCGCGCTGGCCTGGGGACCCGGTGCTGGCCGAGTGCTACGGTTAGCACCATAGCGACGGCCGGCATCACCTGCTCGCCGACCACCCGGATTCGGTGGAGTCACAGTCCGCGGTCTCCTTCCCTTGCACTCACTTGAACGATCTGCCACATATTTCCAGCAAATCTGCTGATGTCATTGTGCCCTAGCAAGCGCTAAGGCTCGCGCAACCACGCGCGAGCCGGGCGATATTGCTACAGCCAGCATCACTTCATCTGCTCTCCAAGTGCGCTTCTCTTATCTACCGGTTTGCATAGGGCGCGTTAGCGGGAAAAGCAGGTGCCTCGGCGGCATCATCTGCTCCCGAGTCGCTTCCTGCAGCAGGCTGATTTCCGGCCTGCTCTGCCCTATCGCGCTCACTGTTCTCGCCTCGCTGCGCATCATTGCCCGCGTGCTGATGGCCCTGCGGAACAGCCGAGAGACTGTTGCTGATGTCTGAGGTCTCGCGCGGATCGCTCGAGGCCTGTCCGGGGCGAATCGGCTCTCCGTTGACGTCGTAAAGCGATTCCATTCCAGGCTGTGCCTCACGCTTGGTGTGCACCTCGCCGGAACCATCGACCTCGACTATGCCAGGCGTGGTGGGCACGCCCAGATTCCTGTCCTCTGCACGACGCGCAATATCTGCCGAGGAACGGACGTTCTCCAAATCGCGGTTGAGTGTCTCCAGCTGGTTGCCCAGATCGGACTCTTGGACCGTGAGCTGCTGAATCTTAAAGGTCTGCGCCGCCGAGACCCCAGAAAGCGCTATCGAAACGATCACTCCGACAACGAGAAGGAGGATAGCTACTCCGCCCAAGCGCGCGAGGTGCGCATACTTGGCCAAGGGCTGGTGTATCTGGCGTCCGCGCCTGCTGACGACCTGCTTAGAGCCTAACCTCCGCGTAGTGCGGCGTGGCAGCTCCGGCCGGTGGACAGTTCCCGCGCGACGTGGCGTCCCCCCCGGCGCGGAGTAAGTTCCGCGCTCAAGCAACGCCGCGGAAGCATCTCCCTCGCCTCTGCTCGTGAAGTCACGGCTAGCGCCCATGGTGCGGCGGCCCTCTCTAACGCTGTATCGGCTCTCAGTATCTCTGGCTTGTGTGGCACTCATCGTTGACTCCTCGGGGCATGAAAGTCTGGTTGGCCTTCTACTCGCTCGATAGCCCTGACCCGCACAGATGCGGCTCGAGGGTTCTCTTCTATTTCCTGCGCACTAGCCTTTTCCGCTCCACGCGTTACCGTGTGAAACTTCGGGGCTGTGCCGGGAAGGTCCATCGGCAGCCCGGGAGGCGTGGTTGAAGCGGTCAACTCTTTGAAAGCCGCCTTAACAATGCGATCCTCCAAAGACTGGTAGCTCATGAACACAGCCCGACCGCCGAGCGCCAGCGCATCCGTTATCACCGGAAGCACGTACTCGATGGCCTCCAGCTCGCGGTTTACTTCAATCCGCAAAGCTTGGAAGGTCCGCTTGGCCGGGTGCCCCCCAGTACGGCGGGTGGCCGCGGGAATGGCCGCGTACAAGAGCTCAACTAAACGCTCCGAAGTCTCAAAAGGCTGCTTCTGGCGCTCCTCCAAGATCGCGCTGGCAATCTTGCCTGCGAAGCGCTCATCGCCATAAGTCTTAAGGATGCGCGCCAAGTCCCCGTGACTGTAGGTGTTGAGCACGTCAGCGGCGGTCATTCCCTCTGAGGGGTCCATGCGCATATCCAAGGGCGCATCCGCTCGATAGGCAAAGCCCCTTTCCAGCTGATCTAGCTGCATGGATGAGACTCCGAGATCAAAAAGTGCTCCCGCCACGCCGTTTTCACGGGCGACGGCACAAATCTCGGAGTCTGCCTGCGCGATCTTCTCCCCCACTTCATCGAAGCGGGCATTGATGCCTAGGAAGCGCTCACCAAAGGGCGCCAACCTGCGCGTGGCTGCGGCTAGCGAAGCCGCGTCTCGGTCTACGCCAATGACGCGCACCTGAGGGAAGCTGCGGAGAAAATACTCCGTGTGTCCACCCGCGCCGAGGGTTCCATCGACGATGACGGCATCTGCGCCGAGCTTGTCGACGCCAGGTCTCACCAACTGCACCATGCGCTCACGCATCACAGGAACGTGGCCGTGATTATGCACTACGTCATAGTCAACTCCCTCGCTAGCACCGCGGTTGCCATTGAACCCGCTCTCCGCCTGAGAAGCCTTGGTCATTTTCTTCACCGCCTTTCCGTGGTTGCACTTTTCCTACCGAGATTTTTTGCTTCAACTTTTATTTGGGCTAGCCCCAATAGACCTTGGAATAGAAGTTAAGTGCGTATAGGGCCCTGTCCGAGGCAGGTTTCTGATATCGGGGAAGTACACCAGAGCATCCACCTCGGGCAGAGTCCTTACACACACTTGTCTTTGTGTCAGCGGCTAGCTCACTAGAGCAGACCAGCCAACACATCATCAGCATCTGCTGTTGAATAGGCATCTTCAGTTTGCGCCTGGTACTCGGCCCACGCGCCCGCGTCCCAGATTTCAAGGAAATCGACTGAACCTACGACCACACACTCCTTGCTCAGGTGCGCGTACTCGCGATGAGCCGCCGACAACGTAATCCGCCCATGTCCATCCGGCCTTTGCTCATCCGCACTTGCTGCCAAGTTACGAATGAACGCGCGCGCATCAGGATTTGTGCGTGATACTGCAGCCGCTTTCCTCGCCCGTGAGGCAAACTCCTCCCGCGGATACACCGCGAGCGAGTGGTCTTGGCCCTTGGTGACCATCAGGCCACCGGCCAGTTCCTCACGAAACTTCGCTGGAAGCGTCAGCCTTCCTTTGTCATCCAGTTTCGGAGTGTAGGTTCCGAGAAACATCCCGGGTCCCCCCTCCTTAACTCGTGACGCCAGATTCCTCTAGCGGCGAAAAGCACGCCTGAGAGACATAACTTCCTCCGCTGCGCCCCACTCTACCCCACTTTCCCCCACTTCCAATACCCCAGAGGCAGATTTCCCCATAAACAAATCCTAAAAACCGAGTAAAATGAGGGGTTTCCTTGTGGGAGAAAAGCCCGCAAAGCTTCCTCGATCCCACTCCTATGCGGCACGGCAGATCACCACTGCCCCATGTTTAAGAACTACCCCACATCATCTCTTCTGACCCTAGAGCCACGCGCGAACAGGAACAATTGCCCTTTCATCCGCATTGAAGAATAAGCATAACCCCCGCAGGTGCCGCCTCAATCTCCACCAAAATCTAGTATGTGGGGGAAAGTGGGGAGATAAGGGAGAGTACAAGAATGCTCAGCAAACCAGGCATGAAAAAGGCTCCGGCCCTCACTGCACTTTCGTGCGGTGAGGGCCGGAGCCTTTTCCAGAAACCTAGAAGCTGGAAGCTCCTTGGTGAGAGAACAATGAGGCGGGGCTTTCGCCCCTACCCCATGTTTCTACTTCTCCTCGAAACGCCGACGGAAATTCTCCTCGAGCTTGCCAGAGACTCTGCCGCTCTTCTGCGGAGCCCGCTTCCTCGACCCCGAACGAGGCGACCGTCCCCCTGCCGACTCCCCCGAGCCGCGAAGCATCCATACCCCGGAGCCAAACATGAGCAGGAAGCCCACTATAGAAATGCCGATGAACCAGATGCTCTGTTGGGCCAAAGCGACGCCGCCCACCAACATTAGGAGACCGACGACGACTAATGCCACGCCCCGAAGGGTTAATGCACCGCCTCTGGGGTTACCAAAGGAGGAAGCCGTGCCAACTGAGGCGCCAAATTTTGGATCATCCGCGAGCAAAGACTGCTCAATTTCGCGGAGAGCGCGCTGCTCCTGCTCTGAAAGAGACACTGTTCCTCCAACCAAGTGTGGGTTTTATATATCTACTAGCTTCAACGCTTAGACTAGCGAGTTAGTTCCCACAAATACAGACGAGTTCTTTTTAACCCCTAGAACCAAGCGAAGCGCCGGCCGGATTAGCACCCAATACCGCGCTTGGCTAAGCCGCTAGGTCATCGAACTCCCCGTCAGAAACGGTTGCGTCCAAGAACTGCGCCGCAAGCTCAAGCACCGCAAACACAGTTTCTGAAGAAGGAGCATCCTCCAACCCAGAGGCCACACGCGAGCGAATACGGGAGTAACGCGAGAACTCTGCGGCCCATACTTTATCCGCGGCGGAAACCAAGGACAGCTGCTCCCAGGCGCTACTAGGAAGACGGCGCCGCTTAGCCACCGGAGAGACCGCGACGCGGGCGCCGGCGGTGCGTAGACCAGCCTGGTAAGCCAACTCCAATGCCCGGTCCCAGCGTTTCTCCGCGGCAAAACCGCGAGCAGAGGCAATCAACTCGCTAGCCTGCCGAAGGAAGCGATCTCGCTTCAACTCCCCCGGTGCTTGACGCCCAGCTCCCTTGAGCCTGGCCGTTGCGGAAATAATCTGAGCCATCATCTTCCTCCTTTACACTCCACGCTTTTGCTTCACTTGGTTTCTTTACTTAGTTTCTTTGCTTGGTCTTTGACACAGAGACTAAGCAACAACCACGACAACTACCCTCATTTTAGAGCGTATGTTCTAATTTATCAAGGGTTTACCCTCCTTAGGCGGCCTGTTTTCGAACACAGGCTCCCTGGCGATTCTCAATAGCGCGCAGACTGAAGAACAATTCTCTTCCGAAACCGCGGATTAGGAGTGGCTAATCTGCTGTTATTGAATACGTGAGTATCACGATCCGCCGCCTCAGCCCGCAGGAGTTTTCCTTGCTGGCCCCACAATTGGTTGAGATTTATATCGAAGCCATGGGCTATAGCCCCAGCATTCGTTCCAATAGAGTGAGCTCGTGGCGCGCTGAAGTCATCAAACCTGGCTTTAGCGCGATCATCGCAGAGGACGGCGAGGGGATCCTCGGCATTGCCTATGGCTTCCTCGGCTCCCCCGATACCTGGTGGGACCGGCAGCTGCGCCGAGGCTTCTTCGAGGCCGGCGGGCCTACCCCGGAAGACTACGAGATTCTGCACAGCTACTTTGAGCTGGCCGAGATCCATGTTCTCCCCAGCTACCAGGGCAAAGGAATCGGACGTAAGTTGCTGGAGAGTCTGGTGTGGAACATCCCTGCCCGCTTCGTACTCTTGTCCACCCCAGAAGTCGCTCATGAAGCTAATTCAGCTTTTGGGCTCTACCGTTCAGTGGGTTTCTTTGATGTTCTTCGTAATCTGGAGTACCCCGCAGACTCACGTGCTTTCGCAATTCTGGGCGCCACGCTGCCGCTGCACCCGCCTGCCTGACCTAATAAGGCGCGCCAGCCGGTATCCTCAACTTCGTGACTTTGCACCATACTCCCAACCTCGATGAGATTCCCGGGGCTGTCCATCAAGAGCTGTCAGCGTTTGTCAGTGCGCAGCGCCCCGAGATCGAGAAGATCGGCGCCCCAGTGGTTAACGCCACGGCTTTCCTCGAGTCCTTTGTCTTAGGTGGCGGAAAGCGCATACGTCCGCTTTATGCATGGGCAGGCTTCGTCGGCGCCGGAGGGCTCGATGGAGACGAGGATCCTGAGGCCATGCTCCGTGCTGCAGCGTCCCTGGAGTTCATCCAGGCATCCGCCCTCATCCACGATGACATTATTGATGGCTCTGATACTCGGCGCGGGCAACCCACCGTGCATCGAGGAGTTGAAGCCGTCCACCGCAGCCGGCAGCACCTAGGTGATCCGGAGGCCTTCGGAGAGTCTGTAGCGATCCTCGTGGGCGACATGGCCCTTGTCTGGGCAGAGGATATGTTCCAAGACTCGGGATTGAGCTTCCAAGCGCTGCGCCGAGCGCGCGATCCGTGGCGTGGCATGCGCACCGAGGTGATCGGCGGCCAGCTACTCGATGTATCCCTCGAGGCCGCTGGTTCAGAGGACGAGAATCTGGCGAATTCCGTCAACCGTTTCAAGACTGCCGCCTACACCATCGAAAGGCCACTGCATTTGGGAGCTGCGATTGCAGGAGCCGACGAGGCCCTCATCGCCGCTTTCAGGGGCTATGGTCGCGATATCGGCGTCGCTTTCCAGCTGCGCGATGATCAGCTAGGAGTCTTCGGAGACCCGGAAGTCACCGGCAAGCCAGCCGGTGATGATTTGAGGGAAGGAAAGCGCACGGTGCTGCTAGCTCTCGCTCTCCAACGTGCCGACGAAAGCAACCCAGCTGCGGCAGCGGAATTGCGAGCGAAAATCGGCAGCGTTGAGGACCCAGCAGACATAGCGCGCCTCGCGCAGATCATCACGGACTCCGGCGCCCCTGCGCTCATCGAGCAGCGAATCGCAGCGCTTACGTCCTCAGGGCTACGCCATCTGCGTGAGTCCGGGGTGGCCCCAGAAGTGACTGAGACACTCGAAGCGCTCGCGTTTAAGGCCACCGCTCGTCGGAGTTAGGTGCTTGTTTCTGCACTTGTTTTGCCTGCATTTATTTAGCCACTAGCCCCATGTCGAGCTTGTCGAGCTACTGACCTCCATGTTTTGTTTCCGTCCGAGTCCTGAAAAGAGAAGCGTTAATATGGCCTCCTCCTCCACCAAGGTCCGTATAAGAATCCCCCAGGCCTTAACGCTGGGGGTGATGGCATCAGTCGTGTTGATGCTGGCCTCTTTCTCCGGTGGCGCAACCCGCAACCGCGGCGGGCTTCTTGAAGTTCTCAACGTGGGCTTCCTTGCCTATGGACATGGCCGAAACCTCGGCATGGTCGCGTACTGGGTGGGACTTTTTGGACTAGTAGCGGCCTGGATTTTGGCTGGCCGCCAAGTGCTTGCCCCTCATCTCAAGTCTTCTTCGCCCAAGGATGACGAGAGCTTTCGCCGCATCCGCACCATGATGTGGGCGTGGGTCCTTCCGCTGCTTCTTGCAGCTCCGCTGGCCTCCCGCGATGTTTACTCCTATCTCATGCAAGGAGCCATGGTGCGTGACGGCTTCGATCCCTACACGGAAGGCGCCGCGGTCAACCCCGGCCCTTTCCTCCTCGAGGTCTCCCACGACTGGCGCAATACCACGACGCCCTACGGACCCCTCCACCTGTGGATGGGAGAGGGCGTTACCCGGCTCGTCGGCGATAGCGTGGCAGCGGGAATCATCACGTATAAGCTGATCTCGGTTCTGGGCTTTGCCATCATCGCATGGGCGATTCCCAAAATCGCCCGGGCACTAGGCGGAGATCCCACGCTGGCGTTGTGGCTGGGCGTCGCTAACCCAGTGGTGGTCTTGCACTTGGTGGGCGGCATGCACAATGAATCGGTCATGGTCGCGCTAGTATCTCTAGCTCTCCTCGCCGCGCTGCATCGCCGTTTCCAGGTTGGATTCGTGCTCGTAGGAATTGCCGTGGCGCTGAAAGCCACCGCGATTTTTGCCATGCCTTTCATTGTCTGGCTGATGGTCTTGCACTACGCGCCACAACAGCGTGGCCGCATAAGGCAGTGCATAGCATTTGTTGTCTCAGGAATCATCGCGGTGGTCGAGATTGCAGCAACGGTGGCTCTCATAACCTGGGTTTCTGGATCTTCTTGGGGCTGGCTGAGCCAAATCAGTGGCAACTCAAAAGTGGTCAACCCGCTCGCCGGCCCCACTCTGGCAGCCGACATCGTAGTTCCACTAGTACAGGTCTTTTCCCCGGACGCCACTTATAATGCGATCCTGTCCGTGCTTCGCAACGCCTCGATGGTGGTCATGCTCCTCTGCTTGGCGGTTGTCTGGTGGCTCAGCCGCCGCAGTGCACGACGCGCCATCGCGGGAACCGCTGCCGCCTACCAGGCAGCATTCCTCTTTAATTCTGTTACCCTGCCGTGGTACTACGCCTCCGTGCTCACCCTCATGGGCACATTCCGCCCGCCACTATGGCTGGTCAAATTCACCACCGGTGCCACAGTCTTTATCGGGCTCTCCTTCGCTGGAGACGGCAACCACCAAATGTATAACTGGTGGTGGGACATCGGCCTCATCATTGGAGCTTGGTTTATGACTCAATGGGTTTTCGCCGGCGTTGCCCCCTCCTCCGGTGAGGAAACTCCTTTAGGGCAAGCGGTAGACAAAGAAAATGATGGCGTTACCGAGAAAAGCACTCCAGTGGGCGGCGCGCAGAGCTAGAAAGCTGCTGCCTGCGCGCGGCGAATTACCTCGCGCGCCAGATGCCCCTGCAGGCCATCAATCGGCCGCCCGGGAAGTGAGTCATCCGCGCTGAAAAGGTGGGCAAGAATCTCTTCATCGTTGTATCCGCCATCGCTCAAGACCGTAATGACGCCAGAGACATACTTATTGATACTGCCCTTGTCGTTGAAGAAAGACGCCGGCACGAGCCTGGTGCCTTCCGGGCTACGCCACGCAATGAACTTGCGGTCATTGAGCAAGTCATAAGCACGGGTGATGGCTAGATCTAGCCTCTCCGCGACGTCTGCGAGGGTAAGTAATTCTTCTCCGGCCAGCAACTGTACAAGATCCGGCGCGGAATCCTGCGAGCGATTATCTAGATTAGTCACTCTCCTTACCCTAGTGCGATAACCCAAATGAGTAGTAGTGCGGGTAACACATTTGCCCTCAAATCCACCATACTGGTTGCTATGACTGGCTTAGAGGTGGGAGATATTCTTGAGGATCGCTACCGCATCGACCGTGCGATCGCGCGGGGCGGTACCTCGACGGTTTACCGTTGCATAGACCTACGCCTCGGCAGGGCCGTAGCAGCGAAGGTTATGGATGAGCGCTACGCGGATGACCCAGTCTTCCTGCAGCGTTTCAAGCGCGAGGCTAGAGCCATGGCACGCCTCCAGCATCCCAATCTCGTAGCCGTGCATGACTTTTCGGCTGATGGCGAGCCCATCTACCTCATCATGGAACTGATAACCGGCGGCACTCTGCGCGAGTTGTTGGCAGAACGTGGCCCAATGCCTGCGCATGGCGCAGTGGCCGTCATGCACTCTTTGCTCACGGGTTTGCAGGAGGTTCATGACGCGGGCTTTGTTCACCGAGACATCAAGCCCGACAATGTTCTCATTACCGCCAATCACCGCATCAAGCTCGGAGACTTCGGGCTCGTGCGTTCCTCCAACGCACACCAGCTCACGTCTGGACAGATAGTCGGCACCGTGTCTTATCTCTCTCCAGAGCAGGTAACCGGGGAGGCAATCACCCCCGCCTCTGACGTCTACTCCGCAGGAATCGTCCTCTACGAACTTCTCACTGGCACGGTCCCCTTCCGCGGCGATACTCCCCTTTTGCACGCGACGGCGCGGCTGCAGGGCGTGGTCAGTCCTCCATCCGCCCGCGCCACCTACGAGGTTCCCACGCTTGTCGACGCCCTCGTGGCCACAGCCACCGCGCGCGATCCGCATGAGCGCTTTTCCGACGCCGGCGAGTTTCTCGCCGCCGTAGATGATGTGGCCCGCGAACTTTGCTTTCCGCCTTTTACTGTGCCGGTTCCTAAGAACTCTGCTGCCGCCAGAACCGCTGCAGCACCCACCAGCTTCAGCGTTTCAGGCAACACAGGAATCTTCGATGCCACGACGAATATCCCAGCACCCACGAAACCCCCGGCAGTTGGCCCCCACGAACCGGAGAGTCTATCCCCGAGTCCGGATCTCACACGAGATTTCTCGCAACGCACACCGCTTGGCTTCGAGACACGTCTAGATATGCCGCAGGCCCCCGCTGCGATCCCGCCTGCCCTGCCCCCTGCCACGCCAGTGCCCAACGTGCCCGTTGCTTCTCCTGAGAGAGTTTCACCCAGGCCCGTCGGAAGCGCGAGCACGGCACTAGCTACGGAGGAAGAACCGCCAGAACGCCCGCTGAGCAACCGCGGGCCGCTAGCCCTGCTGGCATTCTTCATCGTCGTAGCGCTAGGCGCAGGCGCCGTAGCCATAGGAGCCTGGTGGTTCGGTTCAGGCTCCTATGGCGAGATTCCGGTGCTCTGGCGCCTTTACTAGGCCGGCGGGATCGGCAGAGCCTAATCCCGCCGGCCAGTTCCCGGAAACCAGTTCCAGAGATTAGTTCCGGAGCATCTCCGCGATGAGATAAGACAGCTCAAGAGACTGCTGCGTGTTCAAGCGAGGATCCACGGCGGACTCGTAGCGACCCGGCAGATCGACATCGGTGATGTCCTCGGCGCCGCCCAAGCACTCGGTGACGTCCTCTCCGGTGAACTCCAAGTGGACTCCGCCTGGGTGAGTACCGAGCTCGCGGTGCACCTCGAAGAAGCCTTGAACCTCATCGAGGATCTTGTCGAAGTGGCGGGTCTTATAACCATTGGAGGCCGTGAAGGTATTGCCGTGCATGGGATCTGACTGCCAGACCACCTTGTGCCCGGATTCCTCAACAGCTTTGACGATGGGAGGCAATACAGTGCGTACCTTGTCGTGGCCCATGCGCGCGATCATGGTCAGACGACCAGGCTCGCGGTTGGGGTCGATGCGCTCGGCGTACTCTACGGCCTGCTCTGGAGTCACGCCAGGGCCAAGCTTGATGCCGACGGGGTTGCCAATGAGAGCAGCGAAGTTGACGTGGAAGTCCTCGAGGCCACGGGTCCGCTCACCGATCCACACCTGGTGTGCGGAAAGATCATAGAGCTTGGTCTCGCCATTGGCGTCTTGGCCAAGGCGCAGCATGGAGCGCTCATAATCCTTAAGGAGTGCCTCATGCGAGCAGTAGATGTCTGCCGAGCGCAGGGTCTCGTCGGAGACGCCACAGGCATTCATGAACTTAAGGCCGTTCTCGATCTCATCCGCCAGTGCCTGGTAGCGTGCACCGGCGCTCGACTGAGCAACGAACTCGCGGTTCCAAGAGTGGAGGCGGTAGAGATCCGCCGTGCCGGAAGCCGTCAGAGCACGCACCAGGTTCATGGCTGCGGAGGAGTTTGCATAAGCGCGCACCATGCGGGCCGGATCGTGGCGACGGGCTTCCTCGGTAGGTTCCACGCCGTTGACGATGTCACCGCGGTAGTTAAGCAGGCCGTTTGCATCCATATCGGAAGAACGCGGCTTGGCGTACTGGCCGGCGATACGTGCCAGCTTGACCACTGGGGTCGAGGCGCCGTAAGTCAATACCACAGCCATCTGCAGGAGGGTCTTAACGTTGCCACGAATGTGCGGCTCGGTATTGGACTCAAAGGTCTCGGCGCAGTCGCCACCTTGGAGGAGAAATGCCTTGCCCAAAGCGACGTCGGCGAGCTTCTTCTTCAGAACCTCGATTTCCGGCGCGACAACGATGGGAGGCACAGATTCAAGGATCTTCCGGACGTTGTCAGCCTGCGCCTGATCCCAGCTGGGTTGCTGCTTGGCATCACGCTTGACCACGTCCTGAAAGACCTCTTCAATGCCTTCCGGCAGGGGAGGAAGATCGGGAAGGGCTTCTTTGGGAATATCTACTGTCCAACTCACACCAGCTATTTAACCATTCAGAGATTAGTTATAGGAAGTTAAACAGGTTTTCGAGACTCGATTCCCCTTCTCGAGGGGGAGTGCAGCCGCGCACACTTTGAACTTCGCAAGGTTGTGCCTGGCGTCGACAAGCGCGTCATGGTTGCCCCTAGGTACCTCCGGAAGGGCCGGACGACCGGCAAATTCCCAGTATTGCTTGAGCTCCCTGGTATAGCGCGGCAGCCTCTTGGGAAGCGACTTCATATCGCCCCATAACTGCGCGATAACCACATGGTCATAAGCCCCTACCCACGCCCACAGCTCAACTGGAGTCGAGTGTTTGTTCAAAAAGGCATACACATCTTCGCGGATGGTGCGCCGGGATTTCCACACCGAATCAGAAGGGCTGGGAAGCTGCTGTAGAACATTCTCGCGCACCCACGCATTCGCCCTTTCGGGATGAAACTCCGTGGAGACGGCATAGTACTCGCTGCCGTCCTCCCCGACGATGCCGATGGAGACGAGCTCTATGGTCTCACCGTCTTCGATGAATTCGGTGTCATAAAAGTAACGCACGGACTATATAGTAGCCGTCGTGGTCCTGCCGGAGCCGTTTGAGGGTGCTCATGCTTTTTGCGCAGCTTATGCAACTGTATAGAATTGGTCAAGTGAAAAAACTCCGCTGGTACCAGCTCTTTCCCCTCTTCATCAGCATCGCGATCGTTACCGCCCTCATCGTCGATTTCTCCTCTTGGAACTCTCCACAAGGGTTTCGGCTGGCTTATTTGATCGATCTTGACGTTTATCGCAAGGGCGGGCAGGCACTGCTCAGCGGCGAAAACCTCTATGGGCAGGACTACGTCGTTGGAGACCCCCGCCATAGCGGATCCATCACGTTGCCTTTTACCTATCCCCCGTTTGCCGCCGCACTTTTCGCCGCCTTCGCCTGGCTGCCTTATGGTCTCAACTCTTTGCTGCTGGCCCTGGCTTCCTTGGCTCTGCTCTTTTGTATTTTGTACCTGTTTGTCCGCAGCGCAGCGCCAGAAAAGAGCACTGGCGCAACCCTGACTTGGGCCTGTTGGCTCCTCGTGGCAGCGTGCCTGACCGAGCCGGTCACCCAGACCATCAACTTCGGGCAGATCAACATTATCCTCGTTGCTCTCGTCGTCATTGACATTCTCGCCGTCCCCAGCACTTCACGCTGGCGTGGCGTTCTCACCGGCATCGCCGTGGCCATCAAGCTCACTCCCGCAGTTTTCTTGGGATACTTCTTCATCCGCAGGCAGTGGAGGGCAATGGCTACCACGCTTGTCTCTTTCGTAGCGTGTGCTGCACTGGGTTTTCTGTTCTCCGCCTCAAGTTCTCTGCAGTACTGGACTGAGACTCTGCGCAACTCGGAACGGATCGGTGGCTTGGCCTACGCCTCCAACCAGTCCTTAAGGGGATTCTTCTCCCGCGTCGCCCCTGAGCACGCTAGCGCCGCGTGGCTCATCACCTGTCTAATCGTGGTCGCAGCGTTGTGGTGGATCATGCACCGCGTCTCTCAAAGCGGCCTAACTCAGCCGGCCCGTCCGGAGGCGCCCAACAGCACTGTGGGCGACGTCGAGCTGCTTCTGTTGGCTTCTGCAGCGGCGTTGCTATGCTCACCCGTGTCGTGGTCGCATCACTTCATCTGGCTCACCTTGGCCGCCGCCTTCCTTACGGTGCGGCGCTGCTACTGGGCGGCAGCACTCTCGTGGCTCGTGCTTTTCGCTCGCGGACACTGGCTCGTGCCGAGCACGAACGATCAAGAACTGACGTGGTCGCTGTGGCAGCAAGTACCAGGCAACGACTATCTTTGGCTTACCTGCGCTCTGATTGCGCTGGCTGCGGCTTCGAGCTTTTCTGGCTCGTCCACTCGCGAAACTGCCGATAACGCCCAGCCAAAGGCGGTGGCGTGAGGGACCACTTAAGCACCGGAGTCTTGCCTATCAACCACAGCACTAGGCCGGCTAAGCCGGAGCACACCATGCAGGCAGTCAGCCAGAACCAGGTATTGTCCATAGGCCAGTCCCCCGCAAGGGAGATGGCCCGTGGGTTCC
The DNA here is from genome assembly GCF_002390965.1 of Corynebacterium sp. UBA4397. Taxonomy (NCBI): domain Bacteria; kingdom Bacillati; phylum Actinomycetota; class Actinomycetes; order Mycobacteriales; family Corynebacteriaceae; genus Corynebacterium; species Corynebacterium sp. UBA4397. Next base: position 60,304 of record NZ_DGRD01000026.1, on the reverse strand, counting down.
ACGCCAGGTAAAAGCCGACGCCGAGAGTCATCCCAATGGGATGGCCCAGATAAATGGGCAGCGTGTGGCGCCCCACAAATTGCAACGCCTGGGATAGTCCTCCAAGGTGAGAAATCACTACGGCAAGCAAAACCCCGAGTGGCACCTCTAGGAGCTGCTCCGCAAAGCGAATTAGCACGTTGAGGTCATCATGCCCCAGCATGTCTGCACCGGGCAGGAGCCACGGGAAGAGCACCTCATCACCCTGTTTGTCCCACGCCCGGCGCAGAATGAATCCTGTGGCATAAGCCACGAACGTGCCGCCATACGCCCACAGGCTTAAAGCGTTCAGCCTGCTGTGGAAAGGCACAGCAAGGGCCTGTGCATACTTCGTGATGAAGTCCTTGAGATAGGCCGCACCGATAAAGATCGGAAGGAACATCACGGCTTTAGAAATGAAGCTAAACTGCGCATTCCACGCTATAAAGAGCATGGGTAGAAAGCTCAGAGCAATGGCGAGCCATGCGGGAAGCTTGCGAACCGCCCACAGGAAGATATTGAAGGCGATGAGAGCATGCAGGAACCACGCCATGGTGGAGCCGAAAAACAAAGCGCGGAACAGGTCCTCTTTTTGCAGCAGCGGAGTATCGAATACCCAGTGATACTCAATCTTCTGCAGCCACAGCTCAATGCCGGCCCAGATGCAATAAGGAACCAGGAAGAACCAGAGGCGGCGAGTGAAGAGTTCCACGAAAGAAAAACGCAGCACCTTGGTTGAGAAATAGCCGCTAACTAAGAAGAACAGCGGGAGGCGGAGCGGGTCGAGCCAGACATTGAAATGCGCAAGCCACGTATTTTGAGCCTCGGGCACGGCTAGGGTGACATGGAGTAAGACCACGCCCAAAATGGAGATTCCTTTGGCCACATCCGGCCAAGCTAAGCGAGTTGTAGTACTAGAAGTCACTGACTAGCGCGCCTCCGTCTCTCTCGGTCCCCCTGGCTCAGACCCGGCCGGGTAACCATGCCCCGCATTAAGTGATGCTTTCACGTCTGATGCATAAACGTCTACGTAAGGCTTGCCGCTGAGCTCCACCAGCTTGTCCATGATGAAGTTGGTGAACTCGCGTGCCGTTTCGCGGCTGTTGACATCGAGGTCACGCTCTTTTGCCCACTCCCAGGGAGCTATGGAATCCCCTACTTTCATCCCCACCTTCTTCGGGCGAGGGACCCAGGTACCGATGGGGTTAGCTTCACGGGTACCAAACATGGCCAAGGGGATCACGGGAACGCCCGTCAACATAGCCAAACGAGCCATGCCAGTTCGCCCGCGGTAGATACGCCCATCCGGGGAGCGCGTTCCCTCCGGATAGATAGCGAAAAGATCGCCCTTCTCGAGAACCTTCTTCGCAGCAGAAATCATGGCCTCTGCTGCGGAATCTGCACCGCGCTCGACCGGCAATTGGCCAACAGCCTTGAAGAACCATGCCTGCGCCCTTCCCACCAGACCGGGGGAATTGAAATACTCGGCCTTCGCAAGGAAGGTGATCTGCCGCGGGCACATGAGCGGGAAGAAGAAAGAGTCCATCACCGATTGGTGGTTGGATACGAGGATCGCCGGACCGCGGTCGGGGATATTATCCATCCCCTCTGTCCACGGGCGGTTCCATAGGCGGAGAGCCGGCCCGAAAAAGACGTACTTAAAGGCCCAGTACCATTTGTTGTTCATCGAGCGTCCTCAACGTTTCTTCTCAAAGGTGCTATCGGTTTTCTCGAGCGAGGTCAGCGACACCAATCATACCTGCCGCAGATCCCAACTCGGCGACCGCTACGCGCGCTAAGGGCCGGTATCCGGCCCCCACTATCTCCCGGGACATTGCCTGCCGCGAAATATCGAGAAATAAGTCTGCGTCCTTGGAAACTCCGCCGCCAAGAACTATGAGCTCGGGGTCGAGGACATCGGCCACAATAGATAGCCCTTGTCCCAGCCAGAGGCCGAAATCATTCATCACGGCTTGGCCCAATGCGTCACCTTCGCGCGCCCTCTGTGCAATTTGCTCGCCGGTTGGAGCGCCTGGCAAAGATGTCTCGTAATACGGCTTAAGCTCGGCAAAGGTATCAGGCAAGGCGGTTCCGGAGGCGTATCGCTCTAGACAACCGCGCTTTCCACACGAGCATTCCCGCCCACCTGGAACCACCACGAGGTGTCCAAATTCAGGGGCTGTACCAAATGCTCCCCGGTAAATCTTGTCCTCGGTCATCAACGTAGCGCCGATGCCGGTGCCTACCGCGAAAAATACCCAGTCTTTAGCGCCTCGGCCTGCTCCATAACGCCACTCCCCCCACGCCGCAGAGTTTGCATCATGCTCGAGCCTGACTCGCACTCCGAGTCGGTCGCTCAAGATTTGGCGAACCGGAGAATCCCGCCACGGCAGGTGGGGAGCAAAGCGGACGTTCTCGCAGCCGGGATCCAAAAAGGCGGCTATCGCCAGCCCGACACCCGAAATGCTGTACTTGGCCCCTAAGTCCTCTACTACCCGGACAATATCGTCCTCTAGAGCGCGCGCGTCCTGGGATGTGGGGACGGTGCGAGTCTCCAGGACGGTTCCGTTCTCATCAACTACCCCACCCCGCAGGTTGGTGCCGCCGATATCGAACCCGATGCTCAAGCAGGATCCGTCGGCCCCCGCGGCGGGGCGAGTATGTTCAAGCATGAACAAAAGGATATACCGCAACGCGGCCTTGGGTCACATTCATCGCTCTTTCGCTAGGATCTCTCTAAGCCGACTACCCATAATGTCCCAGCTCCAGTGCTTTTCTACGTTATCACGCCCCGCCACCCCCATGGCCCGCACTCGCACCGGATCACTAAGAAGAGCTATGAGAGCAGCCGTCAGTTCCGGCACGCTAGCACCATTTACCACGATGCCAGTGGCCCCCGTTACGGTCTCTGGTGCGCCACCGGAATTTCCTGCCACGACAGGCAAGCCTGCCGCTTGGGCCTCGAGATAGACAATTCCCAGCCCCTCCACATCAAGGCCGCCCCCCCTAGTACGCGCAGGCATGGCGAAAACATCAGCCGCGTGCAGAGCTTGCGCTAATTCTTTCGAGTCTTTGGCCTCATGAATTACTGCTCTGGGAAAGTATATGCTGGACAGCTTTTCTATAGTTGCGCGGTAGCGCCCGCGCCCGACAAGGAGAAGCTGCGCGTCAGGAAAGCGTTCTAGAATCTCTGGCATGGCACGCAACAGCTGATCTTGGCCCTTGCGCGGAACCATCCGCGAAATACACACGATGAGTGGGCCATGCTCCTTAAGGCCGAAATGCCGGCGGGCGGCGAGTTTTTGTTCTGCGGTGCCCGGGTGAAACTCCTGCGAGTCCACGCCGGAGGGAAGATGCACCCAGCGCGGATGCGGACCAAAAGCCGCCACGAGACGCCGCTTGGTGTACTCAGAAATGTATGTCACGCAATCCGCACTATTGCCGATAAGACGCAAGGCCGTGCGGGCGAGGGGAAGCATGGACCAGCCCACCTCATGCCCATGGGTGGTGGCGACAACCTTCCTCGCCCCCGCATCCTTAGCAGCCCTGCCCATCAATGCCAACGGGGCTGCCGCGCCGAACCAAACGATCTCTATGTTCTCTTCCCGAATGATACGCTGCATCTCTTTTATAGTCGCCGGAGTGGGAAGCATGATTCTGCGCGGCCAGCGAATAACACGATAGGACAATCCGGCGTCATAAGAGGCCGCCGCGGCCTTATCCTGGGTCGAAGCGAATACGAGAACCTCGGCCGGGTCTAGGGTGTCGACGAAGTCACGTAAGTAGGACTGAATGCCACCGATAGTGGGCGGGAAGTCGTTGCTGACGAGAAGGATACGAGCCATAAGCCCCTACCCTAGTAGCGAGCGGTACCGGTGATGGGCATCGAGTTGAGCGGGACGACCTGAACCGGTACTCCGTAAGTGGATGCATGAACTACCTGACCATCGCCGATGTACATCCCAACGTGGGTAACACCCTCGTAGTAGCCAACGATGTCTCCTGGCTGAAGCTGAGCAACTGGAACCGGGGTCCCTCCCGCAATCTGCGCCTGAGAGGTACGCGGAATGCTCTTGCCCATCTGTTGATAGGACCAAAGCATGAGGCCTGAGCAGTCAAAGACGTCTGGGCCGACTGCTCCCCATCCATAAGGGGCGCCGAGCTTCGTGAGAGCTGCTTGTACCGCTGCAGAAGAAGATCCACTTCCCAGTGAGGCAAGATCAATCTTGGTGGAGCCGCCGAACTGAGACTCCCAAAGGGCGCGCTGTTCAGGGCTGAGGGCGTTGACCTGAGCTTCGATGTCCTGTTGCTGCTTATTGAGGCTCTCCTTTTCCTTGAACAGCTGCTCCTTTTGCTTGGCAAGATCCTCTGCCTTTGCCTGGGCAACCTTTACGGCCTCATCTGCCGCACTCTTCTTCCCCCGCGCGTCCCTTGCTGCGGCGGACATTGCATCCAACTGCTTCTTAGCCGTCTGCGAAATTGCGCCCAGGTAACCCATGCGCTCTACCGCCGTGGCTGGGTCTTGGGCAGCCAATGCGCCGCGGACAAAGTCACGGGAGTCACCGCGGTAACGGGATTGTGCTATTCCGTCGACGCGACCCTGCTTCTCGGCGACCTGGGCGGCAGCTGCCTCCGCAGCGTCCTCGGCTTCCTGTGCTTTGCGGGTGTAGTCATCGACCTGAGCTTGCGCCTCCCCCAGGCGATCCTCCATCCCTTTTACTTCCTCATTTTTGGCCGAAACCTTCTGCGCCACGTCAGACACGCGCGCGACGAGATCCGCCACGTCTACGCTAGCTGCAGACTCCACAGTCTCCTGAGCAAAGGCAGCAGGTGCAGTGGAAACGCAAGAAAGAAGCATGGCCGAAACGGCGGCACCGCCGACTACGCGAGCAGAAAGCAAGCCGCGGCGAAAGTAAAAAGCAGACACAATTAAGCCCTCAACTTAAGAAAGTGTAATAACCGGCTAAAGAGTACCCCAAAGAACGAAGGTTGCCAGTAAAAACTAAAAAATAACTATACCCCGCTTCCCAACGCTGCAACAACGCGGGATAACGGGGTGTAGTTAGGGACTAGCGCAGCCGCTTAGAACCGAACCGCCGAGTGGATCGGCATGTAGTTCAACTCGCGCTCCTGAACCGGAACGCCGTCATTCAGAGCGTCGATGATGGTGCCGTGGCCGGTGTAGATACCGACGTGAGATGCACCGCCATAGTAGGCAATGATGTCACCCGGCTGCAGCGCATCCAGAGAAACCTTCTGGCCAGCACCAGCCTGTGCCTGCGAGGTGCGAGGAATCTCAACGCCAGCCTGGCGGTAAGCCCAAGAAGTCAGACCAGAGCAGTCAAAAGCACTGGGGCCGGCAGCACCATAAACGTATGGGGAGCCAATCGCGGAGCGAGCAGCCTCAAGAGCCTTCTGACCAGCAGTCTGCGCGGCCGGTGCCGGTGCAGCTGCAGGAGCAGCAGCTGGTGCAGAGTAGTTGTTAGCCTGGTTCTGGCTGGGAACGTAGGTACCGATGTTAGGGACCTGGTCGATGTTGGGGACGTTCTCCAAGCCGGCTACCTCGAAACGGTAGTCAGTGTTAGGGACGACGACCTCGGCAGCCTGTGCGACACCAGGAACGGTGACAGCAGCAGCCGCAGCGACAACTGCGCTGGTTGCGAAACGACGGGTAATGATTGCGCCCTGACGACGGTGCTTAGCCACGAATAAAACTCCAAATCTTTAATTTCACCTACCCCGCGCAAAAGAGAACGGCAACTCTTTAAAGCTGCCTTGAAGTCACTCTCTTTTTGGTCCCATCTAGGACTGCGAGGCTCTAACCCGTGGACGGGCCTAGCGTTCGACGACAATCCATTCCTTTAGGACTGTCTCCACTCGGCCCCCAATTGAAAGGGGCCAGATGCGGTGTTCAAGTGTTTAGTTCTTATTGGGCAACTCATCGGTGAGTAACTCAATGTCTCAATCAGGTTACGAAATCATCACGCATCATGTCGAATTTTCGAGGCCGGGCAGCATCGTTATCTTCCCGTTATCAAAAGTAGACCCTACCGAAACGGAATGCCGATCGGCAACACATGTATATAGACCATTAGCGCATTGTCGCCGTATAACCTGCACGGTTGTTTACAAGACAACCAACACCTTTGAAACCCAGTCGGGCGCACTTCACGAACTCCTCGAGCGAAATCTTTACTGATGTGTTCTTGCTCACATGCCCTGTTGGAATCTTTAATCTCGCAACATGGTTCACATCAGCCACCGGTATACGGCGGCCCCGGGCGGCGAATGATTCTCCAGATCTTCATCACAACTCAGGGACCGTGGGAACTTCGGGCGGGTTCAAAACAGGGGTGGCAACACCTAAGAACAGAGGGTTGTCACAGGAACGTTTTCGGCAACGTGGCGACTAGTTCTCTATGGATATTGCAATCAGTCCGGCACGGGAGCGACCGCGTCGACCAAACAAAGCAACAGCGAAGCGCTGGCAGCTCAGCGTAGAAGGCATGGTGCGCCGAATCCATATCTTAGCTGGCATTTTTGTCGCCCCCCTGCTTTTCCTCGCTGCCCTAACTGGGTTGTTCTATGCGGTGACCCCAACGGCCGAAGCTTGGGTCTATCGCGATGCCATGCACGCGAATCCGGGCATTCCTGCGCAATCACTGGAGTCCCAAGCCGAGGTGGCTCAGGCCCTTCACCCAGAGCTTGCTATTTCAGGAATGCAGGTATCCGACGACGAATCGACTACTACCCGAGTTCTCTTCACCGATCCGGCGTTTCCGGGCTCGAGCTACAAGAGAGCAGTGTTCGTCGATCCAGGCAGCCTCGAGATCAGGGGCGATCTCGTTCAATACGGATCTTCCCAGGCCTTGCCGCTTCGGACGTGGATTTCCGAGGGCCACCGTTCACTATGGATGGGCGAACCAGGGCGCGTCTATTCCGAGACCGCGGCCTCATGGTTGGGTGCCATCACTCTGGCCGGTGCATGGGTCTGGTGGTCGCGGAGACGTCGCCTAGCAGCATCCGCGCGTACCCGGAAACCTGGCGCCCGCAGGCGCCTGGAGAAACTACACTCCCGACTAGGTCTGTGGCTCCTACCTGGCTTCCTTATCCTCACCGTTACTGGATTGACGTGGTCAATGGTCGCTGGGGCCACCATAGGCAACCTTCGCGCCGAATTGAACTGGCTTGAGCCAAAGCCGGCAACCTCCTTGAGTGCCTCCTCGACTAGCGTTCTTAACAACGACCATAGCGAACACAAAGCTCACGCCGAGCACTCTGGACACGGGGCGCACGAGGAACACAGTAATCATTCCCTCCACGAAGTACACGCAGCTCACGATATAGTGGCTTCACAAAGCAGTGCCGTGGTGGACAATGTGGTCCACGCGGCGCGCGCCGAAGGTCTAAGCGGGCTACTCGACGTCACCGACCCAGCAGGCTCCAACAGCGCGTGGGTGGTCAAGGAAGCTCGCCAGCCATGGACGTTCAGCAACGACGCAGTATCCATTGATGGGTCCACTGGGGCGGTCGTTGAAAAGGTCGAGGCCGACCAGTGGCCCATCGCAGCAAGGCTCTCGAACTGGATGATTCAGATGCATATGGGAATGCTGTTCGGCTGGAACAATCACTTGGCTTTGGCAATGGTCGCTGCCGGTCTCCTGGCCATCATTTGTCTGGGATACCGAATGTGGTGGATGCGAGGGCGCGACAAGGGGTTTGGAAGCCTCCCCACTGCCGGACAATGGAAGAAGGCGAGCCCCTTGGCACGCACGGTGGTAGTTATCCTCCTCATTGCCTACTCACTGCTTGCTCCACTGTTCGGGCTTAGTTTGCTCGCCTTCGTGCTTGTCGATGTCGCATTCGCGCAAGCACGGCATCTCCTCCAGCTCCGTAGCGAAGCCACAGCAACCCAATAGCGTTCCTCCCTACACATAAAAACAAAAAGCTCACCGGCTCCCTACATATAAGGGAACCGGTGAGCTTGTGAGCGTGTTAAATAAGGCGGTCGGACTAGCTGCGACCGTTCTCCTCGTCTTCACGGCGGTTTGCCTCGTTGAGACGACGGAACATCTCCGCCTCCTCTTCATGGTTCTCCTCATGAATTTCGTGGACGCGGTCCATCAGCTGCGGATCATCCGGCGAGAACCAGCCCTGGGTCTCAGAGTCTGCGAGGCCCAACTGGTTGAGCTGCTTGGGAACCTGAGCGCCCGCGTACTCGAGGGGCACTGGATGCCCGTTCTCATCCACCGGGCCGAGAGGCTGGTGGATCTCGATGTAGGCGCCACTCGGGAGTCGCTTCAAGACACCAGTCTCAATACCGTGCTCGAGGACCTCGCGGTCAGAGCGCTGTAGACCAACGCAGATGCGGTAAGTCATGAAGTAAGCAATCGGAGGCAGAACAATCAGGCCGATACGTCCCACCCAGGTCATTGCGTTGAGCGAAATCTGGAAGAAGTGCGCGACGTGGTCGTTACCACCAGACATGGTGACCAACAGGAAGAAGGTGATAGCCATGGCACCAATCGCGGAGCGAACGGGGACATCGCGAGGACGCTGCAACAAGTTGTGGTGCGCGTCATCACCGGTGAGTTTCTTCTCGATGAACGGGTAAGCGAACAGCAGTACAACCATGAGACCACAGAGCAGAGCCACCCAGAAAGCGGAAGGAATGGTGTAGTTACCCAAGTACAGCTCCCACGCGGGCATGACACGAGCCACACCGTCAGTCCAGAGCATGTAAATATCAGGCTGGGAACCAGCAGAGACCTGCGAGGGGTTGTAGGGTCCGAGCAACCAGATGGCGTTAATGGTGAGGACGCCGGCCATAAGCGCCAGCACGCCAGCAACCATCATGCCCATGCCAATAGCCTTGGTGGCGAATACCGGCATGATGCGCACGCCGACAACGTTGTTCTCAGCACGGCCAGGTCCGGGGAACTGGGTGTGCTTCTGGTACCAGACGAGGATAAGGTGTGCGGCGATCAGGCCGAGAATAATGCCGGGGATGACAAGGACGTGCAGGATGTAGAAGCGGTCCAGCATGAGATCCGAGGGGAAGTCACCGCCGAAGATGGCCCAGTGCAGCCAGGTACCGATAATCGGCAGCCCCAAGATGATGGCCGACATAATGCGCAGACCAACACCGGAAAGAAGGTCATCCGGAAGGGAGTAACCGAGGAAGCCCTCGATCATGCCCAAAAGAATGAGCGAGCAACCGATGATCCAGTTGGCCTCGCGGGGACGCCGGAAGGCGCCCGTGAAGAAAATACGAAGCATGTGGGCAATCATGGACATCATGAACATGAGCGCTGCCCAGTGGTGCATCTGGCGAACGAAGAGTCCACCACGGACCTCGAAGGAAAGATCGAGGGCGGTTGCATAAGCGCGGGACATCTCAACGCCATTGAGAGGCGCGTATGTACCGTCATAAATGACCTTGGTGATCGAAGGATCAAAGAACAAGGCAAGATAGACACCGGTCAGCAGAAGGATAATGAAGCTGTAGAGCGCCATTTCACCCAACATGAAGGACCAGTGGGTCGGAAAGACCTTGTTGAGCTGTGTACGAATCATCCCCGCTGCGGTGTAGCGGGAATCAATATTATTGCCAATCTTGGCGAGTTTCTTGCTCATTATGATTTACGCTCCCAGAATGCCGGGCCGACAGGCTCAATGAAGTTACCCTGCGCGACGAGGTATCCCTCTTCGTCCACGGTGATCGGCAGCTGCGGAAGAGCACGGGCGGCAGGACCGAAGACCGGCTTGCCGTAATGCAAAGCATCAAACTGCGACTGGTGGCACGGGCAGAGAATACGGTTTGTCTGCGCCTCGTAGAGAGAGGTCGGGCAGCCAATGTGTGTACAGATTTTGGAGTAGGCGTAGTAGTCGCCGTAGTGGAAGTCTTCCTGACCCTCGCGCTCAATAGCCTTCTGTGCGTCAGAGTGACGCAGGCGGATGAGCATCACGGCGTTACGGTTGCCGTGGATGGAGTGCATGTGATTCTCGTAGACTTCCTTGTCCTTAGACCACTTGTCACCATCGTTGACGTCCTGCTCCGCAAGCGGAAACACGGTCTCCATGCCGCCGGCAGCCAAGTCCTCTGCACGTACGCGCACCAGACGGGCAAGGCCCTTGGTGCTGTAGTGCGAACCGGATTCGCCATCGTGCATCTCGGCGATGGTGCTGGTGTCACGAGCAAGGTAGAGCTTGACGCCTTCGTTTGCCAAGGTCCAGCCGGAGGTCCACAACGTGCCGTCACCGGAGTAATCAAGATCGTGGCGAACCTTCCAAGGGTTGCGGACGGTGCCGCCGAGGGGAGCAATGACGGTCAAACCGAAGAGCACTCCTGCTCCGCCGAGCAGACCCTTGATGGTGGTACGACGACCCAAGGTCGAGGTCTTCCAAGAGTCATTGAGAAGAGCGGTCAGTGTACGGCGGTCAACTTCATCCGAAGGACCATCATGGCGACGCTGAACGGAGATTTCCTCTGGGAGGATCCGCTTAACGTACTGGACAATGGCAATACCGAGTGCACAGATAGCCACGAAGGAAGTAATTCCGAGAAGCGGCGTATAGAGAGTGTGCCACCACAGACCATCCTCGCCAAGGGACTTGTACTCCCAAGGCCAGAAAAGGTAGACCCCTAGGAAGGCCAACCCGCCGAGCACGGAAAGCACAAGCCAGATGATGATGTTGGCGGAAGCACGCTTCTCTGCCGGATCACCTTCAACAGGGAAACGCTCTTTCCGGAAGGCAACGGTGACGCCATCGAGCTGCGTCCCGAGTGCAGCGAGTTCGTCATTGTTCATGTTATTGAGCTCGGCCTCAGTGTAGTTCTTCTTTACGTTGCTCATGAGCGCGATCCAATCCACATTGCGGCAGCGCACAAAACGCTAATGCCAATGATCCACATTGCTAGGCCCTCGGCCACTGGTCCGAGGCCACCCAAATCCCAACCTGCCGGGGAGGGCGTTTCCTTAGCCGACTTGATGTAGGCGATAATGTCCTTCTTCTCATCAGCAGTGAGCTGACGGTCAGAGAACTTCGGCATGTTTTGCGGACCGGTGAGCATGGCCTGGTAGATCTCCTGCTCATTCGCCGGTGCCAGCGCAGGCGCGTACTTACCAGAGGAAAGCGCACCGCCTTGACCGGTGAAGTTGTGGCAGGAAGCGCAGTTCATGCGGAAGAGCTCAGAGCCCTTTGCCACATCCTCGTTCTGGATGTTGCCGTCGAAGTTGGCGCCGCGCAGAGACTCCTGTGCGATGTTTCCGTTCTCGTCGTAGACGATATCGGGGCCGCCACCATTGGCAGCCACGAAAGCGGCAAGAGCAAGCGTCTGCTGCTCGGTGTAGCGAGGAGTCTTACGCTCGGCCTGAGCGTCGTTGCTCATCATGGGCATGCGGCCGGAGTGCACTTGGAAGTACACGGAACCAGCACCCACGCCGACCAACGAAGGTCCACGCTTATCGATGCCCTGCAAGTTTGCACCGTGGCAGGTAATGCAAGCGGTGTCGTAGATGTCCTTGCCTTCTTGAATGAGGGCCTGGTCATCTTTCTGAGCGGTGGCTACCTGTGCGTCTGGCGTCAATGCAGATGCGAGGACGCCCGCCCCGGATAGGCCGACCGTAAGAGCAAAGGCGCCGGCTAGAGTGCGCTTGACCTTACGACGGCGACGGGTCTTCTTTGCCGAGTCAGTCGAGGCTTCCACTGAGACGGTCTGCGGATTGTTATCCATCATTTTCCTTTAGATAACTCGTACACGGAAATGAATGGCTGTAGGCCGAGGAATGAACTTCGGCATTCTACGGCCTACTGAATCAAGTAAATGACAGTGAAAACGCCGATCCAAACAACGTCGACGAAGTGCCAGTAATAAGAAACTGCCATCGCTGCCGTTGCCTGTGCTGGCGTAAACTTGGACTTAGAAATACGTGCCAAGATGATGGCAAATGCAATAAGTCCTGCTGTCACGTGCGCGGCGTGGAAGCCGGTGATGATGTAGAACACCGAGCCAAACACGCTGGATTGCACGGTCACACCGTGAAGAATAAGTTCGGTCCACTCGAAGGCCATGATGCCCAAGAACACGACACCAAGCACAAGAGTCACGGAGTACCAAATGCGAAGCTTATAAACGTCACCCCTTTCTGCTGCAAACACGCCGAACTGGGAGGTAACGGAAGAAGAAATCAACACTGCCGTGATGAGAAAGCCCATCGGCACGTTGATATGGGCGGTATTCTCCGCCCAGTCGCCTTCCATACCGTTAGCTCGCGAGGTGAACCACATCGCGAACAGTCCGGCAAAGAACATCAATTCCTGAGACAGGAACACAATGGTGCCCACGCTGACCATATTGGGTCGGTTCAGCGAGGCTACACGTGGTGCTGCCATACCTTGGTTAGAAACTACGCTCGTCACGCATATAAGTATGGACGGGAGCGCCCCCTAAGTCACTTCGCTTCCCCCCGTTCCTTTAATCCTTTAACCGACCCGCCCCGAAGCCTCCACCAAGCCATGCCACATACAGCTGCCATCCTCCCCCCGGGGAACTATATGGCATAGGTCACGAACCCACATCAGCGCAGGTAGCGCACGCGCGCTAGGCCTAACAACACAAGGAATGTCAATAAGGACTAACCCCGGACCAACCAAGGAGCAATCTTTGCAAGCGGTTTGCCCAAAATAGTCCATGAGATAAATCACATTTGCACACCGGCGCATAATTGCAGGTTTGCAACTTTCGTATGACCCCCAACAAAAATGCCCATCTACGTGCCCATACTCCCCTAGACGCATGCGCGCATATCCCGCGCGCACTCCCCTCTAGCTGTCACAGCTAGAGCACTCCCCTGAACTTTTTCCAGATCGTTTGGAACTTTTCCTGACCTGTATACGACGCGAGATCACCAAAGCCCTTTCCCGACCAAAAAGGCCGGGAAAGGGCTTGAGAAGTGTGCGAAAGCTAAGCCGAAAGTATGAGCGGCTTTAGTGCTTTTCCTTCGGCAGACCGTACTGCAAGGATAGTCCGGTTACGGAAGCAATGAGGCAGACAGCGCCCAAAGCAATCAACCAGAAGTACAAGAAGATGATGCCCAAACCGAGGACAGCCACCGAGCCGGTCATAGCGAGCGGCCAAATGGAGCTCGGAGAGAAGAATCCGAGGATGCCTGCACCGTCTTCAGTCTCGGCCTCCTCCCAGTCTTCGGGAGCAATGTCTACACGCTTATCAGTGAAGTGGAGGTAAACACCCAGCATGATGCACAGAAGGAAGGAAAGGGCCAAGGCCACTATTCCCGCCCACTCCGGGCCGTAGAGGTAACCGTCATCCTTAACGAGGTTAAGGCCGAAGATGTAGACGATGAGGGAAACAAACAGGTAGGTCGCAATTGAATAGAAGACCATGGATGTTGCGCGCATTTGTTTTTCCTTATCTCTTATGCCGCGGCGTTGTTAGCGTCAACGAAGTTGTCTGCATCGGCGGTGTCACGCTGTGAGCTAAATGGTGAGGTGCTCACTGCATAAGGCTCCTGACCGATCTTTTCCAGCGCCTCGGCGTTGGTCGCGTCCGGGTTCTGCTCACGGAAGGCCATGTACTCGTTGAAGTCCTCTGGGGATACCACGCGGATTTCGAAGTTCATCATGGAGTGGTAAGTACCGCACATCTCAGCACAACGGCCGACGAAGGCGCCTTCTTCATTGATTTCCTCAACCTGGAAACGACGCTCCTGAGAGTTGTTCTCGGGGTGCGCATAAACGTCACGCTTGAACAAGAACTCCGGAACCCAGAATGAGTGGGATACGTCGCCGGAAGCCAAACGGAACTCAATTGGAGTTCCAGAAGGAAGAACCAAAACCGGAACTTCCTCGGTGGTTCCTACAGTCTCAATCTTGTTGTAGTTCAAGTAGGAAAGGTCACCCATGGACTTGCCGTGAATCGGGTTGGCGTTCTTAACGCCTTCCGGATCCTTGGCAGATTGCTCAGCCAAGCGCTGACGCTCGGTATCAGCACCGTTGTAGTTCTCGCCGTTAACCTTGTTCTCGGCGTAACCAAACTTCCAGTTCCACTGATAAGCGGTGACGTCAACTGTGACCTCTGGGTTCTTGTCCAAGGCCGTAACCTTCTGCTGCGCCTGAACGGTGAAGAAGAAGAGGCCCATGATGATGAGGATCGGGACGATCGTCAGCACCATTTCTAGCGGGATGTTGTACTGCGTCTGCTTCGGGAACTCTCCCTTGCCGTCCTTCTTGGCCTTCTTCGCGCTCCAGCGGAAGATAGCAGTAAGGAAAAGACCCCACATGACGAAGCCGACGATCCACGCGATAACCCATACCCATATCCAGAAGTTGTACATCGACTCAGCCTCTGGGGTAATTCCCTTTGGCCAGCCAAAGCCTAGAATATTCTCGACCGCGGTCGGTGCCGCCGTCTCACAACCTGCCAAGGTAAGGCCGCCAAGTGCGAGTGCGCCGGCGATGCCTGCTTTCCGGGCAAGGTTGCGCTTTTTACGCTGTCCCACGTGTGTTCTGCCTTTCTGTCCACACAAACTTCTCGAATACTCACAGAGCATCCCTACCCAACTAGGATAGTTGATAGGAATGCTGCCACAGACCTTTTAACGGCCCTCGACCGCAGGGCTTACACCGCCCCACGACAGTCAATGCGGAAGATGCTACCGCCCCACCTGCACAATGCCATAACGCAAGCATATAGGCCCGCCGCTATTCTGTGTGCCAATTCACAAAGAGGCAGGGAGGTCATCATACGAAAGTTCGCACCATTACGGGGAAGATTCTCAGGCTTCTCTGACCCGCGATGCGCCCGATGCCGCTTCGCCTCCCCGTGGCGTGTTGCGGGAAATGGCAGAGATAGCCGTAAAGTGTTGCCTAGAAAGAACCTCATATTAAAGGAGTAGACATTCTATGTGCGGATTGTGCGGCTTATTAGCGGCTAAACACAACGCTGAGGACTTTGTGGAGGCCGTAGAAAAGGCCCTCCCCTGCATGCGTCACCGTGGGCCTGATGCGGCAGGAACCTGGCACGATGCCGACGCCGCCTTCGGTTTCAACCGGCTCTCCATCATCGACATTGAGCATTCTCACCAGCCACTGCGCTGGGGACCCGCCGAGAATCCTGAGCGCTACGCCATGACTTTCAACGGGGAGATCTATAACTACATTGAACTGCGCGAGCAGCTGAAGAAGGAAGGTTATTCCTTTAATACTGAGGGCGATGGCGAGCCCATCGTCGTTGGCTTCCATCACTGGGGCGAGGACGTAGTCAATCACCTACGCGGGATGTTTGCCATTGTCATCTGGGACACCGAGACGAAGACGATGTTCGCCGCCCGTGACCATTTCGGCATCAAGCCTTTGTACTACGCCACTACTGCAGCAGGCACCGTCTTTGCCTCCGAAATGAAGTGCATCCTCGAGATGGCGGAGGCTCTTGGTCTAGAACTCAACCTTGATAAGCGCGCCATCGAGCATTACGTCGATCTGCAGTACGTTCCCGAGCCGGAGTCTCTGCACGCCCATATTCGCCGCGTCGAGTCTGGCTCCACCGTTACCCTGCACCCGGGAGAAGATGTTGTGGCCAAGCGCTACTTCCGTCCCACCTTCCCTGTTCAACAGGTTCCTAAGGGCAAGGAACAGGACCTCTTTGACCGGATCACCCGGGCCTTAGAAGACTCCGTCGAAAAGCACATGCGCGCCGATGTGACTGTCGGTTCCTTCCTTTCCGGTGGCATCGATTCCACCGCCATTGCCGCCCTGGCCAAACGGCACAACCCCAACCTTTTGACTTTTACTACTGGATTCGAGCGCGAAGGCTACTCCGAGGTCGACGTGGCCGCAGAATCTGCTGCCGCCATTGGCGTCGAGCATATTGTCAAGATTGTCTCGCCCGAGGAATACGCGGATGCCGTGCCGAAAATCATGTGGTACCTCGACAATCCTGTGGCCGATCCTTCCCTCGTTCCCCTGTATTTCGTGGCGCAGGAAGCACGCAAGCACGTCAAGGTAGTGCTCTCCGGCGAGGGTGCGGACGAGCTCTTCGGCGGGTACACCATCTACAAGGAACCCCTTTCTCTAGCTCCTTTTGAGAAGCTACCGTCCCCGCTTCGCCGTGGACTGGGAAGGCTCTCCAAGGTTTTGCCCGATGGGATGAAGGGAAAGTCACTCCTAGAGCGTGGCTCGATGGATATGGAGGAGCGTTATTACGGCAACGCGCGTTCCTTCAACTTCGACCAGCTCCACCGCGTCATGCCTTGGGCCAAGCGCGAGTGGGATCACCGCGAAGTTACCGCACCGATTTATGCGGAATCTGAGGGGATGGATCCCGTCGCACGCATGCAGCATCTCGACCTTTTCACCTGGATGCGCGGAGATATCCTCGTCAAGGCCGACAAGATGAACATGGCCAACTCTCTCGAGCTGCGCGTGCCTTTCCTAGATAAAGAGGTATTTAAGGTGGCGGAGACAATTCCTTATGACCTCAAGATTGCCCACGGCACCACCAAGTATGCCCTGCGCAAGGCCCTTGAAAACATCGTTCCGCCACATGTTCTGCACCGCCGCAAGCTCGGGTTCCCCGTACCCATGCGCCACTGGCTCGCCGGTGAAGAGCTCTACGGCTGGGCTCAGCAGACTATTCAGGAGTCCCAGACCGAGAACATCTTCAACAAGAAGGCAGTCTTAGAGATGCTCAAGGAGCACCGCGACGGCGTTTCTGATCATTCCCGGCGGCTGTGGACGGTTATCTCCTTCATGATCTGGCACGGAATCTTCGTGGAAAAGCGCATCGACCCCAAGATCGAACAGCGCGACTACCCCGTCAGGCTCTAGCCGCCGCACACCCTGCGCGGTACCGCCGCAATAGAAGCAAAAGGCCCGCACCTTGACTGTCCCTTTCGATTAAGAAAGAGCACGTCAAAGTGCGGGCCTTAAACCTATGTGAAGCACAATGCGAAGCTAGATTTCTCCGCTTGAGATGCGCTGAGCAGGTTCCTTAGTTGAAGGAGTCGCCGCAGGCGCAAGAGCCGCCCGCATTCGGGTTATCAATGGTGAAACCCTGGGATTCGATGGTGTCCGAGAAGTCAATCTTCGCGCCACTGAGATAGGGCACCGACATCTTGTCAACCACGAGGCTCACTCCGCCGATGGTATCGACCTTGTCGCCATCAAGCGTGCGATCATCGAAGTAGAGCTGGTAGCGCAGGCCGGCGCAACCACCGGGCTGTACGGCAATGCGCAGCGAAAGATCATCACGGCCTTCCTGCTCCAGCAGGGCCTTAGCCTTAGCTGCTGCAGCATCGGTCAGGATAACGCCAGTTGCGGAAGTTGCGGAAGTTGGAGCGGTCATTTCTTCTCCTCAAACAAAGACTTGATTTCGAATACTCGTTATCGATATTCGGTTTCGACGTGTGGAAAATTTCTTGCCACCATCCTACCCTCCCACCTAAGCCGAGAAAAGATGAAAAAGAACGGAGGCAATGGCTATGTGTAGTTCAACACTCTCGGTCGCGGGCCTATTCCCACTCAGGGCCGGCAACCTTGTAACCTAAATGACGTGAAACTACCGTGGCAAAAAGACAATAAGACCTCCGACAAAGCTGCAGCGCACGCGGGGGCGGAAGACACCGAGCACCCGGAGGTGACCTACCCCAAGGGATTTACCCCTCCTAAAGGCAGGCCCACCCCCAAAAGGCATGACCAGGAAATTGCCAAGGGCGTAATCCGCGATCCCAACCGCGCGAGCGATCCACAGCGCCGTGAGCGGCGCAAGGAACTCAAGGCCTCCATGTCTAAAGAAGAGTGGAAAGCCTATAAGAAGAAGGAACGCCAGGAAATCCGCGAACGCAACCAAGTTGCGCAGAAGCGCATGGAATCCGGGGAGGAACAATACCTCTTACCGCGAGATAAGGGCGAGGTACGCCGCTTCGTGCGTAATTGGGTGGATTCCCAGCGCTTCTTGACCGAATGGGTCATGCCTTTCGCCCTTATCCTGCTGCTCTTTACCTTCTTGGGTAGCTCCAACCCCACTTTTGCCAACATCACCTCTATCGTCGCCATGGCTTTCATCGCGGTCTTCGCCTTCGAAGGCATCTTCCTGGGCCGTCGATGCAACAATGCGGTTCGCCTCAAGTTCCCGAACACCACTGAGGCCGGCTTCGGGCTAGGCTTCTACGCCTACTCCCGCGCAACCCAGCCCCGGAAGTGGCGCACTCCCCGCCCCCAGGTCGAGCGCGGCGCAAGCGTCTAGTTCCAGTTAAAGGTAACGTCCAATGCTTAAGTTTGAGTCCATTCCCGGCCCCGACCTCGAGGCACGGTCAGCGATGGAATTGGGGCTTGCTTCCTCACCTCGCGGCGCTTCTTTCGGACGCCTGCGCTCAGTCGCTCAGTGGTACGCCGGCTGCCGCGGGCAGGTACCCGCTGAGCAAGTTCAACGCGCGCGCGTTGTGGTTTTTGCTGGCGGCCACGGCATTGCCGGCAGAACCTTTGAAGGGGTCGGACTATCTGCTTTCGCCCCCGAGGCCGATGCGGAGATTCTCCAAGAGCTCAATGTCGGCGCTGGTCCTACGCACGCCATCGCGCGCCGCGTCAATGCAGGAATTAGAGTAGTCACCCTGCCCAGTTCCGCCCCCATTGATACTGAGGACGCCATGTCGGCGCAGGTACTCAATGAATCGCTCGCGGCGGGCCAGCATGCGGCCGATGTGGAGATCGACGAGGGCGCTGACTTGCTCATCCCAGCGGAGCTCGGCGTCGGCGCAACCACAGTCGCCGCAGTCATCATGGGAACCTTGAGTTCAACCGAGCCTGTGGCCATTGTTGGCCCTGGCTCGGGCACCACGGATTCCATGTGGAAGACCAAGGTTACGGTCATCCGTGATGCGATGTTTAGGGCCCGCAATCTCGACCCTGAAGAGCTTTTGGAAGTCTCTTCCTCCCCCAGCACTGCAGCGCTGGTTGGCTTCATCATTCAGGCGGCGACTCGCCGCACGCCCCTGCTTGTCGACGGCCCCTTGGTTGCCACCGCTGCCGTCATCGCCGAGCGTCTCGCTCCCGGCACCAAGAAATGGCTCTACGCAGCGAGTGAAGGTCTTGAGCCTGCCCACCATTTGGCGCTCGAAGATCTGGGTCTTGAGCCACTCCTTCGGCTTGAGCTTCGCGCCGGCCAAGGCTGCGGAGCCTTGCTTGCTTTGCCCTTGGTGGAAAGTGCCCTTGACCTAGCCGCAGATGAGGTCACAGCCATAAGCTCCCAGCTGGACTAGGCCAACTGGGAGCTTGGGCTCTTCCTCACCCCTTATCCTGCAGCGCCCGCCTCTTGCCCCCAACGAGGCCCGCGAACAGGAACAGAAGCAAGAATTACTTGGTCAGCGGGTAGAGCCAGCCGTGCTTGTCAGCGACAGTACCGCGCTGGATTCCGGTGAGCTCTTCGCGCAGCTGCATGGTGATCGTGCCAGCCTTGTTGTCGTTGACTTCGAACTCGCCATCATTGCTCATGACGCGACCAACCGGAGTGATGACTGCAGCAGTGCCACAGGCGAAGGCCTCGGTCATTTTGCCTGCGGCGACGTCCTCACGCCACTCGTCGATAGTGATGCGGCGCTCCTCAACCTTGTAGCCCAAATCTTGGGCGACCTGCAACAGAGACTGGCGGGTGATACCCGGCAGCAAGGAACCAGACAAAGCCGGGGTGACGATGGTGGCATCCGCGCCAGATCCGTAGACGAACATCAGGTTCATACCGCCCATCTCTTCGATGTACTTGCGGTCGATGGCGTCGAGCCACACAACCTGATCGCAGCCCTTCTCCTCGGCTTGAGCCTGGGCCAGCAAGGATGCGGCATAGTTACCTGCGAACTTGGCGGCGCCAGTACCGCCTGGTGCGGCACGAACGTAGTCAGTTGAAACCCAGACCGAGACGGGGTTGATTCCACCGCTGAAGTATGCGCCTGCCGGCGAGGCGATGACCATGAAGCGATAAGCGTTTGCGGGGTGGACGCCAACGGAAACCTCGGTAGAGATCATGAACGGACGCATGTAGAGGGAAGCTTCTCCGCCTGCAGCCGGGGTCCAGGCCTTATCGACCTCAACCAGCTGGCGCAAAGACTCGATGAAGTCCTCCTGAGGCAATGGCGGCATGGCCATGCGCTTGGCGGAATTGATCATGCGCTGAGCGTTCTGGTCAGGGCGGAAGGTGACGATGGAGTCATCTGCCTGGCGGTAAGCCTTGATGCCTTCGAAGATCGACTGCCCATAGTGCAAAACCGTGGTGGCCGGGTCGAGCTCGATAGGGGCATAAGGACGAACCTGTGCGTCGTGCCAGCCTTCTTCTTCGTTCCAGTCGATGGTCACCATGTGATCAGTGAAGTACTTGCCGAACCCAGGATTGCTAAGAATCTCTGCGATTTCGGCCGGGGAGGTGGGATTATCAGTGCGGGTTACCGTGAAATTAAGCATGCCTACACAGTACTCCGCAGGCCACGCATACGGGCTAAAAGGCCCCGAGAGGACCTCCTCGTCCACGCGTATGATGTTTGAGGTAATCGAATCTTTCAGTTCTCAGGAGGAAAATGGTGGCTACTTCCACGTTTGCACTACCGGCTCGCGGCGTCTTTCCCGGCGTCGAATTACTCAAGAAGGCCCCCAAGCACGCGGAAGCTCTCATCGTGCTTGCCGTCAAAGGCGAGGACGGCCTCGAGCTTTGCGCTACCTCACTGCTGGATGCCGGCGCCACCCGCACCGTATTTGATTCGCTCGTTGCCGTTGGTGCCACCGGCAAGGCAGGTGAACTCAAGCGCGTACCCGCCCCTGCCAAGTCCGGCTTCACCTCGGTCGTGGCCTTGGGCCTAGACAATATGGAAGACTTCGACTCGGAGCAGGCGCGGCGCACACTAGGTTCCGCGGCACGCCACCTACGCAAAGTGGAGACCGCAGTAATTGACGTCCCCGCTCCCCTACTTGCTTCATCAGTAGAAGGCGTTCTCCTCGGCGGCTACGAGTACCGCGGAATCCACTCGCCCGAGTCCTCTGACAAGGACAAGGCAAAATCCAAAGATAAGGCCAAAGATGAGGCCGCCGAGAAGAAGCAGCCTGGAACTTTCTACTTCATTGGTGGAAAGGACCAAAAAGACGCCTTCGAGCACGCAAAGATCACTGCGGAATCCGTCATCCTAGCCAGAGACCTCGTTAACGCTCCGGCCAATGTCCTCTACCCCGAGACCTATGCGCAGTTCATCAGCGCCGAGGCCAGGGAAGCCGGTCTGGATGTCGAGATCCTCGACGAGAAGGAGCTGGAAAAGCAGGGCTTCGGTGGAATCCTTGCGGTAGGCAAAGGCTCGCAGCGCCCCCCGCGTCTTGTTCGTGTGACCTGGAGCCCTAAGAAGGCAAAGAAGACTGTCGCGCTGGTTGGTAAGGGAATAACCTTCGATACCGGCGGAATCTCCCTTAAGCCTGGCAACGGAATGTGGGACATGATCTCTGACATGGGCGGATCCGCAGCTATGGTCGCTTCCGTACTGGCCGCCGCCAAGTTGGAAATCCCCGTCAAGGTAGTTGCTACCTTGCCACTCGCAGAGAACATGCCTTCGGGCTCTGCTACCCGTCCGGGCGATGTCATCACCCACTACGGCGGAATCACCTCCGAGGTGCTCAACACCGATGCAGAAGGCCGCCTTGTCTTGGCCGATGCCATCGCCCGCGCAAGCGAAGACGACCCCGATTACCTTATTGATACTGCCACCTTGACCGGTGCCCAGATCGTCGCTTTGGGTAGCCGCACCGCCGGAGTGATGGGCACGGCAGACTTCCGCGATCGCGTGGCCGAAGTGGGTCGAGAAGTCGGCGAAAACGCTTGGGCCATGCCACTGCTCGAGGAGCACGACGAGGAGATCTCAACCCCCGCCGCTGACATCCGCAACATCCACGTCAAGCGCGAGGGCGGAATGGAGTTTGCAGCCACCTATCTCCAGCGCTTTGTCGAAGAGGACATCGCTTGGGCGCACATCGACGTCGCTGGCCCAGCCTGGAACGGCAGCGGTCCCCGCGGCTACACGCCTAAGCGCGCCACTGGCGTACCGGTACGCACGGTAGTGGCCGTCTTGGAAGAAATCGCAGCACAAGACAAGAAATAGAGAAACAACGAAGCATCAGCAGCAATAACAGCGATAGCAGTAATAACTGCTATCGCTGTGGCCGCGCCTAGGACTCGGGGGTCTCGCCCCGATTAAACCTGGCGCGCCTTTCGCGTTGTTCTTCCCTGCGGCGCAGAATCCTCTCGCGTTCCATTCGCTCACGCATGCGCTGTGGGTAGCCGGTCTCCTCGACGTCATATACGGCGCAATCAAGCAGCTTTGCTACAGCATCGATCCCTTTTGGCCCCCCGATTCTGCGGCGGGTGAACTCTCCATCGTGGTCCACCACCACAACAGACATCTCGTTGAGGACGGTCTCGGGCTCGATGAAAGCCTCGATAAAAGCCCTCCCAGCAGCCCATTGTTGCAACGCGCGCGCATCTTCCGCCCTGATGGTGTCTCCCGGTGCGCGCGGGGGACGAAGCTGCGATCGGGATTGATTGCGGCGGAAGATATTAAACATAAGTTCACATCTTACCCTCATGAGGGTAACTATCAGACCCAGATATACGCGCTGGTTTCAATGACGCTGTAGGATTGGTCGACAGCGATATTTAATTCCAACTTCCGAGGAGTCTTATTACTCATGGCGCACTCCGTTGAGATGCCCGAACTGGGCGAATCCGTCACCGAAGGCACTATCACCCAGTGGCTGAAGTCCGTCGGTGACACCGTAGAGGTCGACGAACCACTACTCGAGGTTTCCACCGACAAGGTTGATACCGAAATCCCCTCCCCGGTAGCGGGTACCCTGATAGAGATTAAGGCTGACGAAGACGACACCATCGAGGTCGGCTCCGTCATCGCCATCATCGGTGATGAAGGCGAATCTGCATCTTCCTCCTCTGAAGAGGAAGAAAAGCCTGCCGCTTCCGGCGATGCCACCGACGTCGAAATGCCCGAACTCGGCGAATCCGTCACCGAAGGCACTATCACCCAGTGGCTGAAGTCCGTCGGCGACACCGTAGAGGTCGACGAACCCCTACTCGAGGTTTCCACCGACAAGGTTGATACCGAAATCCCCTCCCCCGTCGCAGGAACCCTCGTAGAGATCCTCGCCGACGAGGACGACACCATCGAGGTCGGCTCCGTTATCGCCCGCATCGGTGATGCCAACGCACAGCCGGCACAGGAATCCGCGCCCGCCAAGGAAGAAAAGCAGGCAAAGCCTGAGGCAGAAGCCAAGGA
>NZ_DGRD01000026.1:0-36879 GCF_002390965.1 Corynebacterium sp. UBA4397 | reverse complement strand
CCAGGAAGAAAAGCCTGCCGCTAAGAAGGAAGAGAAGCCAGCTTCCGCACCGGTGAACAAGGGCGATAACATCCCCTACGTCACCCCATTGGTACGCAAGCTCGCCGATAAGTACGGCGTGGACCTCAACACTGTCAACGGCACTGGTGTCGGCGGACGTATCCGTAAGCAAGACGTCATGGCCGCTGCAGGCCAGGGTGAGGCTTCCACCCAGGAAGCTGCACCAGCTTCCTCGGATCCGCGCGCACGCTGGTCCACCAAGTCGGTGGATCCGCAGAAGCAGGAGCTTATTGGCACCACCCAGAAGGTCAACCGGATCCGCGAGATCACCGCGAAGAAGATGGTCGAGGCTCTGCAGATTTCTGCTCAGCTCACCCATGTTCAAGAGGTCGACATCACTGCTGTGGCCAACCTGCGCAAGCAGAACAAGCCTGCTTTCGTTGAGAAGTACGGCGCCAACCTCTCCTACCTGCCCTTCATCGTGAAGGCGACCGTCGAGGCGCTGGTTTCGCACCCGAACGTCAACGCCTCTTACAACCCGGAGACCAAGGAGATGACTTATCACTCCGACGTCAACGTTGCTATCGCCGTCGACACCCCACGTGGTCTGCTGACCCCAGTTATCCACAAGGCTCAGGATTTGAGCCTGCCAGAGATCGCTCAGGCCATCGCCGGTTTGGCTGATAAGGCACGCAACAACAAGCTCAAGCCGAATGACCTGACCGGCGCTACCTTCACCATCACCAACATTGGCTCCGAAGGTGCACTGCTCGATACCCCGATCTTGGTTCCGCCGCAGGCCGGAATCCTGGGCACCGCGGCTATCACCAAGCGCCCGGTTGTCGTGACTGAGGACGGTCAGGATGCTATTGCCATCCGCCAGATGTGCTACCTGCCCTTCACCTACGACCACCAGGTTGTTGATGGTGCAGATGCCGGCCGTTTCGTAACCACCATTAAGGACCGGTTGGAAACCGCTAACTTCGAGGCTGACCTGGGACTCTAATTCCCCTCCCGGCTTCTTAGTTCTACCGCCCGATACCTTCTCCCGCCTACAGGGACAGAGCGTATCGGGCGGTATCTGCGTTTTCCGAGCGGTGATGTCTCGGTCAATGACTCGAATAGGCTGCGTGCAGGATAGCCCCGAAAACACTGTTAGGGTTTCCCTTATGGGATTTAGTGCGTTGGCACTCTGGGCTTCCGAGGTAGGACTTGCTGTTTCAGCGAAGGCTGAGGAACAAACTAGTGACTACGAATCAGGTGTGGCTCAGATTGCAGGCTGTGAGTGGCATATTCGAACTGCTAGGAACACACCCTCAAAACCAGGAGCATTCGTGGCCTTTTGGTGCCGAGGGGTGGATGGACGGACGCGTCCATTTAGTGGGGATGAGATGAATTCTGGCCTTATGGTATTCGTGGAGCAGCAAGGTCGACGCGGAGTATTCACTTTTACTCCCGAACATCTTGAACAGTTGGGCATCACTTTCGGATCCAACCAACCAGGCAAACGCGGCTTTCGCGCCTATCCCGCTTGGTGCGAAGACTTGAACTCTCGAGCAAAAGAAACGCAACGCGCACAGGCATCAGCTTTCAAAGAGTACTGAAGCCCCCTGCTTTTCCTGAATCTTTGCCACCCGGGTTCTTTACTCCTGAACACGGCTCGGCATGACTCCTTAAAAGTGCCTGCAGAGCTAAGCCGAACGGAAAACGTTCCTTTATGTCGCTCCGAGGTTTTATACTTAGCTACGGTTATCCTCAGCCCATTTCACAAGGAGCACTTGAATTCATGGCTTTCCTTTCCCGCCATCTCGGCCCCAACGCACCGGAGCGTGCGTCCATGCTCGAGGCCGTTGGTTATGCATCAGTCGAAGACCTGGTCAACGCCGCTATTCCGCAAGGCATTCGCACCGCCGCGCTACCCCAGCTTCCAGATGCATTGAGCGAGGAAGCAGCGCAAGACAAGCTCCGTGAATACGCAAACCACAACGTTGTCTTGAAGTCCTTTTATGGTCAGGGCTTTTCAGACACCCTCACGCCAGCAGTCATTCGCCGCGGGCTCCTCGAGGATGCGGGTTGGTACACGGCCTATACGCCCTATCAGCCTGAGATCTCTCAAGGACGGTTGGAGGCGTTGCTGAACTTCCAGACCATGATCGAATCCCTTACAGGGCTTCCCATCGCAAATGCCTCGCTCCTCGACGAGGCCTCCGCAGCCGCCGAGGCCGTTGGCCTCATGGCTCGCTCGGTCAAGAAGGGTCGGCGTGTTCTCTTGGACTCGCGTTTACATCCGCAGGTTCTCAACGTAGCTGCCGCTCGCGCCCGAGCGATTGACATCGAGGTCGAGGTCATCGACATTCGCGCCGGCATTGTCGGTGAGGATCTGCTCGGAGCCGTCATCGCATACACGGGGACCGAGGGCGATATTTTTGATCCCCAATCTGTCATTTCTGATCTGCACGCTCGTGGCGCACTAGCAACGGTGGTCACTGATCCGCTTTCTCTGCTACTCCTCGAAACCCCCGGCTCTTTCGGTGCAGACGTAGTCATTGGCTCTGCGCAACGCTTCGGCGTTCCGCTCTTCTTCGGAGGCCCACACGCGGCTTATATGGCCGTGGCTGACAAGCTTAAGCGCAAGATGCCTGGCCGCCTCGTCGGTGTTTCCATCGACGCTGGGGGGCGTCCCGCCTACCGCCTGGCGCTCCAAACACGCGAACAGCATATCCGCCGCGAACGTGCTACCTCCAATATCTGTACCGCACAGGCGCTTCTGGCAAATGTTGCCTCCATGTACGCCGTCTACCACGGCCCCCAAGGGCTCAAAAAGATAGCAGAGCGGGTCCACAGTCTGGCCTCCTCCTTTGCAGCCTCTGTGCTTGATGCGGGCAAGGACATTGTCTCGGATTCTTTCTTCGATACCGTAACCGTCTCCGGTGTGGACTCGGCTTCCATCAAGGCGGAGCTGCAAGACCTGGGATACCTCGTGCGCGCCATCGGCCCAGACAAGGTTTCGGTTTCTTTCGGCGAATCCGCAAGTCAAGCCGATCTGGTTGTCTTGGCAGAGGTCTTCGGCGCCGAGGTTATCTCCGCAGAGTCCTCCATCCCAGAGAAGCTGGTGCGTGAACAAGCGCCTCTGCAGGAGGACATTTTTAATCGGATCCACTCCGAGACTCAGATGATGCGCTATCTGCGCACCTTGGCGGACAAGGATCTGGCGCTGGACCGCACCATGATTCCGCTCGGTTCCTGCACCATGAAGCTCAACCCCACTGCAGCCATGGAGCCCATCTCTTGGCCTGAGTTCGCGGGTATTCACCCCTATGCCCCAGAGGAAACCACCGCGGGTTGGCGTGAGCTCATTGCAGAGCTCGAAGGCTGGCTGGCTGAGATCACCGGCTACGCCAAGGTTTCGATTCAACCAAATGCTGGCTCGCAGGGCGAGCTGGCCGGGTTGCTTGCCATTCGGCGCTATCACGTCGCCAACGGAGATACTGGCCGCGATGTCGTCCTTATCCCCGCCTCCGCGCATGGTACGAACGCCGCTTCCGCCACCCTGGCGAACCTACGCGTCGTCGTCGTCGCCACCGCGGATGATGGCTCAATTGACGTGAGCGACCTCGATGCCAAGATTGAGAAATACGGTGAGCACATCGCGGGAATCATGATCACCTATCCTTCCACCCACGGGGTATTCGACCCAGAGGTCCGCGAAGTCTGCGATAAGGTACACGCCGCTGGCGGTCAGGTCTATATTGACGGCGCGAACATGAACGCCATCACTGGTTGGGCCCGCCCTGGGGAGTTTGGCGGTGATGTCAGCCACCTCAACCTGCACAAAACCTTCACCATTCCGCACGGCGGCGGCGGCCCCGGCGTAGGTCCGGTGGGCGTGGCCAAGCACCTCATTCCTTTCCTTCCTGCTGATCCCAATGGCCCGGGCGTCGATCCGGGTGCACCGGCCCCAGTCGGCACGGGGGTTCCCATCTCCAGCACCAGATATGGATCGGCGGGAGTCTTGCCCATTTCCTGGGCTTACCTGGCCATGGTGGGCTCCGCAGGTGCCGCTGATGCCTCAGCACACGCTATCCTCGGCGCAAACTATATCGCCACCTCCCTGCAAGAGTCTTTCCCCGTGCTCTATACCGGAAACAAGGGCTTAGTAGCCCACGAGTGCATCCTCGACCTGCGCGAGCTGACGGAGGTTTCCGGGGTCACTGCGGCCGACGTCGCCAAGCGGCTCATCGACTACGGCTTCCACGCGCCGACCTTGGCTTTCCCCGTCGCGGGAACCCTCATGGTGGAGCCCACCGAATCCGAGGACCTGGGAGAGCTTGATCGCTTTATTGCTGCCATGCGGCAGATTCGCGCCGAGATCCAGGAGATCATAGAAGGCAAGGTTTCCTACGAGGACTCCGTTATTCACCACGCCCCCTTCACCGCCGAATCCCTGGTATCGGATACCTGGGATTACGGCTTTGGCCGCGAGAAGGCCGCCTACCCCGTGCCTGCGCTGCGTCAGAATAAGTACTTCCCGCCGGTGCGCCGAGTGGACGAGGCCTACGGAGACCGTAACCTCGTCTGTTCCTGCCCACCGCCCGAGGCCTTTGACTACAGCACCGATTCCACAGAGGAGAACTAGACCATGACCGAGCTTTTGACCTCCCCCTTGCACTCCGAGCACGAGCAATTGGGCGCGACTTTCACCGCCTTTGGACCGTGGAATATGCCCCTGAAGTATGGCAACGAACTCGAAGAACACCGCGCAGTGCGCTCTTCAGCCGGCCTTTTCGATCTCTCTCACATGGGCGAAATCTGGGTCAATGGCCCCGACGCAGCTGCCTTCTTGAGCTATAGCCTCATCTCGGACTTCAGCAACCTGAAGATCGGCAAAGCCAAGTACTCCATGATCACCGCGGAAGACGGCGGCATCATCGATGATCTCATCACCTACCGTCTCGGGGAAACTAAGTTTCTCGTCGTTCCCAATGCGGGCAACACGGATGCCGTGTGGGAAGCACTTAATCAACGCGCCGCGGACTTTGACGTTGATCTGAAGAATGAGTCCCGCGATGTAGCTATGATCGCCATCCAAGGCCCAAAGGCAGCGGAGATCCTCGTCCCGCTCGTGGAAGACAACAAGCAAGAGTCAGTATTCGAGCTGCCCTACTATGCCGCGATGACTGGCAAAATCGCCCGCAAGTACGCGTTTATCTGCCGTACCGGATATACCGGGGAGGATGGCTTCGAGCTCATCGTCTACAACGCTGACGCCCCCGAGTTGTGGCAGGAGCTACTCAAAGCCGGCGAAGAATACGGCCTGCGCCCAGCCGGCCTGGCAGCACGAGACTCTCTGCGCTTGGAGGCTGGCATGCCTCTATACGGCAATGAGCTTTCTCGCGACATCACCCCGGTAGAGGCCGGTATGGCACGCGCCTTTGCCAAGAAGGACGTCGATTTCGTCGGCGCTGCTGTCATGCGTGAGCGCGCGGCTGAAGGTCCGCAGCGCACCATCATGGGTCTGACCTCCGAGCAAAAACGTGCGGCGCGCAGCGGCTCCGCCATTTATGCCGGGGAAAAGCAGGTGGGGACGGTAACCTCCGGCCAACCCTCGCCCACGTTAGGCCACCCCGTCGCCCTCGCCTTGGTCGATACCTCCGCGCAACTTCAGCCTGGAGATGCCGTCGAAGTAGACATCCGGGGAAAGCGTTATCCCTTCACCATCAGTGCTCTGCCGTTTTATAAGCGCGAGCACTAATCACTGGCTAGAATCTTTTCCATTAACTCCGGTTAGCTGCTTTTCCGAATTGCTGTTTCCCAGAAAGGAACCTTCCTCATTATGTCTCAACTACCCGCTGATTATTCCTACTCGGAAGACCACGAATGGATCAACGCCCCTGCTGATGACGTCGCAGGCAAGACCGTGCGCGTAGGCATCACCTCGGTGGCAGCTGATCGCCTGGGTGAGGTTGTCTTCGCCGAGCTTCCCGCCGTCGGTGATGCCGTGACCGCAGGCGAGTCCTGCGGTGAGGTCGAGTCCACCAAGTCCGTGTCTGATCTTTACTCCCCGGTAACCGGAACCGTCACCGCCATCAACGAGGCGATCGAAGAAGACTACTCCCTCATCAATTCCGATCCTTTCGGCGAGGGCTGGCTGTGGGAGGTCGAGGTCACAGAGGCCGGCGATCTCATGTCCGCAGAGCACTACAGCGCCGCCAACGGTGTCTAACTAGAACACTGCGCCTGTGAGCGTAAGGTCCAAGGAGAAAGCCTTCTCCTTGGACCTTTTTTATTAGAGCTTTGACTGCACTTGTGGCAGCACTTTTGCTTAAGCTGAATCCGCGCTCCTAAGATGCAGATCACAGGCTTTAGGCTTCCTCCTTCCTCCTCCCCCCGCCGCTCAAGGACTATTCATGACTGCACCACGCAAACCCTTCTTCCCCGCGCACCTTTCTATCCGCGCCTCAAGTGAAGCATTGGATATCCGGAATATGGGCCGCATGGACTACCAGGAGGCGTGGGACTTTCAGGCAGATCTCGCGGCCAAGAGGGCGCGTGACGAGGTGCCCGACACCATCCTTTTAGTCGAGCACCCCAATATCTACACCGCCGGCAAGCGCACCCAGCCGGAGGACATGCCCGATAACGGTTTGCCGGTGATCAAGGTCGATCGAGGCGGGCGTATAACGTGGCACGGCGAGGGCCAGCTCGTGGTCTACCCCATCATTCGGCTCGCCGAGCCCGTCGATGTCGTTGATTATGTCCGCCGCCTCGAAGAGGCCATCATCGCTGCCGTGCGCGAGCTCGGGGTGTCCACTGCCGGGCGCATCGATGGCCGCTCGGGCGTATGGGTGCCCTCCACCACCGAGCCTGCCTCACCTGAAGCTCCACGTCGCGACCGCAAGATTGCAGCGCTGGGAATCCGCATAACCCGGGGCGTGACCATGCATGGATTGGCATTAAACTGCTCTAATACCCTCGACTACTACGAGCACATCGTGGCCTGTGGCATTGACGACGCCGACGTGACCACGTTGTCGCTCGAGCTCGGCCGCCCCGTCGCTTTGGAGGAGGCCGCCTCTCCTTTGTTGACCGCGCTCGAAGACGCCCTCTCCGGCAGCCTCGTCGTTGCCGATCACACCTTCGCTTCCGCCCCGGACCCAACCAAGATTGCTAACAAGAATGCCCGCGAACGGCGCCACGCGGAAGCAGCTGCGCGCAACGGCGGCAGATAAACGGTAGTTGAACGGCGAACAAGCGGGGGTAGGCCGGAATAACCTCGCTCTGCGAGGAATTGAAGAAGACAGACCCCCTTAGGGGTATTAGCCATGACCAAATCAACCGCGTAGAGTGAGTGCCGTGACTGTAAAGCCTGAAGGACGCAGAATGCTCCGCATCGAGAAGAAGAATGCGGAATCCCCGATCGAGCAGAAGCCCCGCTGGATCAGAAACCAGGTTCGGACCGGACCAGGTTATGAAGACATGAAGTCGCGCGTCTCCGGTGCCTCGCTGCACACCGTGTGCCAGGAAGCCGGCTGCCCCAACATTCATGAGTGCTGGGAATCCCGCGAGGCAACCTTCCTCATCGGTGGCGATAAGTGCACCCGCCGCTGCGACTTTTGTGACATCGCCACGGGGCGTCCCGAGGCTCTTGACCGTGATGAGCCACGGCGTGTAGCCGAAAACATCCAGGAAATGGACCTCAACTACACCACCATCACCGGTGTTACTCGTGACGATCTCCCGGATGAGGGCGCTTGGCTCTATGCCGAGGTTGTCCGCAAGATCCATGAGCTCAACCCTCACACGGGCGTAGAGAACCTTACGCCGGACTTCTCCGGCAAGCCTGATCTCCTCCAGGAGGTCTTTGAGGCGCGGCCAGAGGTCTTTGCCCATAACCTAGAGACTGTCCCGCGTATCTTCCGTCGCATCCGCCCCGCCTTCCGCTACGAGCGCTCGCTCGATGTCATCCGGCAGGCACATGAGTTCGGGCTCATCACCAAGTCAAACCTGATCCTTGGCATGGGAGAAACCGCCGAGGAGATCGAGGAGGCGCTTCGGGATCTACGCTCCGCGGGCTGCGACATTATCACCATCACTCAGTACCTGCGCCCTGGGCCGCGTTTCCACCCCATCGAGCGCTGGGTACGCCCCGAAGAATTCGTCGCGCACTCTAAGCTCGCCAAGAGCCTCGGCTTCGGTGGTGTCATGTCCGGACCGCTCGTGCGTTCTTCTTACCGGGCTGGGCGGCTTTATGTCCAAGCCATGGAGGCGCGCGGCTTCGAGCTGCCGGCTAGTCTCCAGCACCTGGCGGAAACCTCCAAGGGAGCCACGGCCCAAGAGGCTTCCACGCTCATTGACAAGTATGGACCCTCCCAGGAGACCCCGGTTACCACCCGTCTAGTCAAGACCCCTGCCCACAGCGCATCGGCTGCTGCGACCGTTCGCTAGGCTGGGGGTGGTTTATTAATTCTCTAGGCTGAGCTTTAAAGTAGGAGTCATGGCACAAGACGACAAGGCAGCGCTGAAAGCTGCAAAGAAGCAAGAACGCGCAAGCAAGCGCGCGCGGCGCAAGCAAACCCGCTCGCAAATGTGGCAAGCGTTTAACATGCAGCGCAAGCAGGATAAGGCGCTCATTCCTATCATGCTCGCCGCCTTCTTGGGCTTGGGCCTGTTGTTCTTCCTTATCGGCTTGCTCTTCAACGGCCAGTGGTTCATGTTGGTCTTGGGCTTGGGCTTCGGTGCCGTCCTCGCCATGTTTCTGTTCACCCGCCGCCTCGAGCGCGATATGTACAAGCGCGTTGAGGACCAACCGGGCGTCGCCGGTTGGGCTCTCGAGCAGCAGCTGCGTAACACCATCGGTGTGGTCTGGAAGGTCAAGACCGGCATCGCCGCTACCCGCCAGCAGGATCTCGTGCACCGCGTCATTGGTAACCCCGGCGTGGTTCTCGTCTGCGAGGGAAATCGCAACCACCTCGCCCCGACCATCAAGCAGCTCAAGCACCGCATTGATAAACTCGCGGCTGGCGCTCCCGTCCACGTCATCTACGTGGGCACCGGCGAAGATGAGGTTCCTGTCTCCAAGCTGCGCAGCAAGATCATGCGTCTACCGCGTAACTTCAACAAGAATGAGACCTACGCTTACATCCGCAAGATCGAGGCCATGGATGACATGCCCGGCGCCATGCCTGGTATGCCCAAGGGTCCTATGCCACGCCAGGCTCAAAACATGGCCGGCATGAACCGGCGGCTGCGTCGCGCTCAGCAGCGCAAGGGCAAATAAAAAGCCACTTAAAGAGCCTAAAAAGCGGCTTCTATTTCCTCGCCCAACAACGGTAGAGGAAATAGAAGCCGCTTTTTGCTGTCTTTATAGTCCTTTAGCACTTGACTTGAGGCGGTAGAAACTCTAGGAGCGAATGACCGCGGTACCGGTGGCGCGGTCATGGATGCCTCGCCCATCGGCGTCGACAAGCGCTGCGGGGAAGATCAAACCCGTCAACAGGGTGCGAACAACCGCGCGCCACAAACCGACCCTTTCGCCCGGCACGTCCAAACGAGCGACGCCCATTCCCAACAGCAGCATCCCGGGGGTACGGGCGAAAAGCCAGCCGCCGAGGATTCCCACGATGGCCCACAGGAGGTAGCCCAAAAAGGCCACGTCCCCGAGGACCGAGGTAAACATGGTTATGAGATTGGCCAGGAGCATGCACACTATCCAATCAATAAGCACCGCGCCTGCGCGACGTGCGACCGGGGCCAAAGATCCTGGCCCCGATTCCGGCAACCCGAGCTTCTCCCCCGGCCACTTGCCGGGGCCGGACATATCGTCGTTCTCACCCGGAATATTCGGGCCATCGAGCCACGTTCGCTTATCAGCCATGGTCACTAATTTAGCGGGCGCCGATCCATTAAGGAAACAAGGACACATATGCACCCAAAGTAATTGACCCTAGTAGGGTTGGAGGGAGAATATAAAGCTCAACCACTAGGAGTCAACAGTGTCTTTTGAGACCATTCGGGACGTCATCGCCTTCATCGAGAAAGAAGACGTCGTCTTCGTCGATGCCCGCTTCACCGACGTTCCCGGAACCGAGCACCACTTTTCCCTACCCGCCAGCGAGTTCACCGAGGAATCAGCCGAGCAAGGGCTCGCCTTCGACGGTTCCTCCATTCGCGGCTTCACCAGCATCGATGAGTCCGACATGACTCTGTTGCCGGATCCGGCCACCGCCATGCTGGACCCCTTCCGCTCGGTCAAGACGCTCAACATCAAGTTCTTTGTCCATGACCCTTTCACGCTGGAGCCATTCTCCCGCGACCCGCGCAACATCGCCCGCAAGGCTGAGGAGTACTTGGCATCGACCGGCATCGCCGATACCTGTAACTTTGGCGCCGAGGCAGAGTTCTACATCTTCGACTCCGTGCGCTATTCCACCGACATCAACAACTCTTTCTACGAGGTCGACTCCGATGAGGGGTGGTGGGGCCGTGGTGAGGAAACAAACTTCGACGGCACCCCCAACACAGGGTTCAAGACCCGCATCAAGGGTGGCTACTTCCCCACCGCTCCTTATGACAAGCACGGCGAGGTCCGTGACGCCATGGCGCTAAACCTAGCCAAGGCAGGCTTCTCGCTCGAGCGCTTCCACCACGAGGTCGGTGCCGGGCAAAACGAGATCAACTACCGCTTCAACACCTTGTTGCACGCGGCGGATGACATCCAGACCTTCAAGTACATCGTCAAAAACACTGCCGCGGAATTCGGTAAGACCGCCACCTTCATGCCCAAGCCGCTGGCTGGGGACAATGGTTCTGGGCAGCACGCCCACATGTCGTTGTGGAAGGATGGCAAGCCGCTCTTCCACGATGAAGCTGGCTACGCAGGTCTGTCCGATCTCGCCCGCTACTTCATCGGCGGCATTCTGGAGCACGCCGGCGCCGTACTGGCCTTTACCAACCCGACGCTGAACTCCTACCACCGCCTGGTGCCTGGCTTCGAGGCCCCCATCAACCTGGTGTACTCGCAGCGCAACCGCTCTGCAGCCATCCGTATCCCTATTACTGGTTCCAACCCCAAGGCAAAGCGCATCGAGTTCCGCGCGCCGGACCCCTCAGGCAACCCCTACCTCGGATTCAGTGCGATGATGCTGGCCGGCCTCGACGGAATCAAGAAGCGCATCGAGCCACACGCTCCTGTGGACAAGGACCTCTACGAGCTGCCGCCAGCAGAGGCAGCCGCCATCCCGCAGGCCCCCACTTCCCTGGAGGCGTCACTTGAGGCCCTGCAGAAGGACATGGACTTCCTGACCGAGGGCGATGTCTTCACCGAGGACCTCATCGATACCTACATCAACTACAAGTACGACAACGAAATCGCCCCGACCCGCCTGCGTCCCACCCCGCAGGAGTTCGAGATGTACTTCGACTGCTAGAGGCATCACGAAGATACTTCGTCTTCGGCCCCAATCCCCCGCATTCTTAGAGCAATGTGGGGGATTTTCTCAACTACTCGGTGTTTAATCAGCACCGGCCAGCTGATTTCTCTAAGTTAAGAGTTCTAGGCACTTTAAATGCTTAGGCATTTTTGTTGCTGAAGTGCCATTGCCTTCTCCTAGAAATGCGAATCGATGTCTAAAATCCGTGGCCCAATAGTCATCACCCCCAATGGAAAACTCGAGGGCATCCGGCACTCGGGCTATGCTTCCTTTCATGGCATTCCTTATGCACAAGCTCCGGTTAATGGGCTCCGCTTCGCGTTGCCGGTTCCTGCATCAAGTTGGGAGGGGGTGCGCCCGGCCACCGCGTTTGGCCCCACTCCGCTGCAAATAGAAGAGGCAGGGCTGGTTCCTGAGCCTGCGATTCCCGGCGAGGATATCCTCAGCGTATCGGTCTATACCCCTTTCCCTGATCCACTGGCGGCGCTGCCCGTGATGGTGTGGATCCACGGCGGTGCTTATACCGGCGGATCGCCGGCGAGCCCTTGGTATGACGGCCGAAGCTTTGCCCGCGATGGGATCGTCACCGTAGTTGTTTCCTATCGGCTTGGCTTCGCGGGCTTTGCAGCCATCCCTGGGGCCGAGGCCAACCTCGGTGTTCACGATTGGATTCTTGCGCTCAAGTGGGTTCAAGAGCACATTGCTGCTTTCGGCGGTGACCCACAGCGCGTCACCCTAGCGGGCCAATCCGCTGGGGCGGGCGCGGTCTTAACTCTTCTGGGAATCCCGGCAGCAACATCATTGTTCCGCGCCGCGTGGGCCGCATCGCCGGTCTTGCCGGTGCGCACTCGCGCCGAGGCCGAGGAAACTACGAGGCGTCTAGCTAAGCGTCTGGGAGTAGCTGCAACGAGGGAGGGACTTTCTGCGGTCACGGAAGAAACAATCCTTGCCGAGCAGATGAAGGCGGCGCGTCCTCGCGGTGTCTCGCTATCTAGACTCATTGAATACTCGCCCTTTTATAGCCCCGTTGTCGATGGCGAGCTCATTGTTGAGCCCACACTCGATGCCTTAGAACATGGCAGTGGCAGACACGTGGACTTGGTCGTGGGCTCCAATGATCAAGAGATTATGTTTCCGGAAAAGGCCCTGCCCCGGTGGCTCGACCTTGTGCCCGATGCTGTGCTTCTCTACGCCACGGGGCTGCGCGGCCATCAGCTGCGGGACTACCAAAGCGAGCAACGCCTTGCCGGCGTTAGCGGCGCGGCGGCTACGCTCGACCAAGAAGTCACCGACCGCGTTTTCCGCCGCCAAGTGGTCCGGGTGGCGCGCGTCCGCGCTCAGGCCATGGCCAGCACGCACCTGTATCGCTTTAGCTGGCCCTCCCCGACCAAGCAGGGAGCAATCCATTGCTTGGATCTTCCTTTCTTCTGGGACGTACTCGATCGCGCGGATGTGGGTCCGATTGCCGGTGGTAGACCTCCCCAAGCCCTAGCGAACGCTATTCACGGCGCGGCAGTGAAGCTTGTCGAAGGCGTGGGCCCCGATTGGCCCCAGTGGGATGACGTCCACGGACGGATTGCGGTGCTGGGAAAGGAAGATGCTCCTGTGAGTTTCTCCGAACACGGCTATGCTGGGCTGGGTCCTCTCCTTGGCTAGAAAGCTTCGTTGAAGGCTTCTGAGGGAATCCCAGCCTCAGAACACAAGCCCCGAACACTTAACTCTGAACACCTACCGACAATACCGGGGGTAACCAACGCCACATTTGGCGGTTGAGCTGGAGAAATCTGGGAAAAGAAAAGCAAAAAGTGATTTTTTTCTATTATTCAATAGGAATTATCTGCGCTAACTGCTAGTTTATAGATATCCTATTGAGCATGCGCTTCACGGGCAAGTTAGCCCTGCCTCTGAGCTGCTCAGGAGACTATCAAGACAGCGCACAAAGTTGCATTCGAGGAGATAAACCATGGCTTTCGAGTCTATTCATGACGTGGTCAAGTTCATCAAGGATGAGGACGTCCGCTTCGTCGACGTCCGCTTCACCGACGTCCCTGGCACCGAGAACCACTTCACCATTCCGGCGGATCAGTTCACTGAGGAGGCTGCCAACGAGGGACTCGCCTTCGACGGCTCCTCCATTCGCGGCTTCACCAGTATCGATGAGTCCGATATGGCGCTGCTGCCAGATCCGGCCACCGCAGTGCTGGATCCATTCCGCATTCAGAAGACGCTGAACATCAAGTTCTTCGTCCACGATCCTTTCACGCTGGAGCCTTTCTCCCGTGACCCACGCAACGTCGCCCGCAAGGCCGAGGAGTACTTGGCCTCGACCGGCATCGCCGATACCTGTAACTTCGGCGCCGAGGCAGAGTTCTACCTCTTCGACTCCGTGCGTTACTCCACTGACATCAACAACTCCTTCTACGAGGTCGACTCAAATGAAGGCTGGTGGAACCGCGGCAACGAGACCAACCTCGACGGCACCCCCAACACTGGGTTCAAGACCCGCATCAAGGGCGGCTACTTCCCCACCGCACCTTATGACCAGACGGTCGACGTGCGCGATGAGATGGCCATCAACCTCGCCAACGCAGGCTTCGCCCTTGAGCGCTACCACCACGAGGTGGGCACCGGCGGACAGCAGGAAATCAACTACCGCTTCAACACCCTGTTGCACGCGGCTGATGACATCCAGACCTTCAAGTACATCATCAAGAACACCGCCGCCAAGAATGGCAAGACTGCAACCTTCATGCCTAAGCCTCTGGCAGGTGACAACGGCTCGGGTATGCACGCTCATCAGTCTCTGTGGAAAGACGGCAAGCCCCTCTTCCATGACGAAGCTGGATACGCAGGCCTGTCCGATATTGCCCGTTACTACATCGGCGGCATCCTCAAGCATGCTGGCGCCGTGTTGGCATTCACCAACCCGACCCTGAACTCTTACCACCGCCTGGTCCCTGGTTTCGAGGCCCCCATCAACCTGGTGTACTCGCAGCGTAACCGCTCTGCGGCCATCCGCATTCCGATTACCGGTTCCAACCCCAAGGCAAAGCGCATCGAGTTCCGCGCGCCGGACCCCTCAGGCAACCCCTACTTCGGCTTCGCTGCGATGATGCTCGCCGGCCTCGACGGCGTGAAGAACCGTATCGAGCCACACGCCCCTGTGGACAAGGACCTCTACGAGCTGCCGCCGGCAGAGGCCGCCGCCATCCCGCAGGCCCCCACCTCCTTGGAGTCCTCCCTCAAGGCCTTGGAAGAGGATAGCTCCTTCCTGACCGAGGGCGATGTCTTCACCGAAGACCTCATCGACACCTACCTGCAGTACAAGTATGACAACGAAATCGCCCCGACCCGCCTGCGTCCCACCCCGCAGGAGTTCGAGATGTACTTCGACTGCTAAATCGCGCCTAGCGCCAGCCCGGCTTTAACACCAGGCAGGCCTTAGAGCCAAAATCAAAGCGCCCGCCCTTCCTACCACGGAAGGGCGGGCGCTTTTTGTGCTAGGCACCTAAGCGCTTAGACGTCAAGCTCAAAGGATGCCTCCTAAAGGCCGGCCCTCCAGCCAGAAACCTCCGTAAACCAGTTAGGCTCGGCATCATAGCTCTCCACGTGATCGAGGCTGGGTGTGAAAGTGAAACCGGTGACCCCTTCCGGAATATCAGCCTGCTCGCTGACTGTAGTCCCGAGATCCAAATCATTGGATTCGTCGGCAGCCGGGCCAGTCACCGCAACGCACTTGCTAGTCACAAGAGAATTGGTTGTCTCGTCGAATACGGCCTTGTCCCGCTCGTCCACAACATTGGGCATGCCCGTTTCATAGACTCGTTGTAACGGGGTACCGGATCCAGGTGGCACCTCAACATCGTAACTATCCGTCAGAGTAAGACCGGACCGAGAGTCATCGATAATCGGTTGTACACCTGCCTTAACCTTCTCATCAGCACCGATTATCCGGCCAGTTAGGTCATAACACAGCCACGTGCCTGTTTTGTGGTCCTTGTGAGTCGGATGATCCGCAGGGGCGTCTGGATCCCCCTTGGAAATCTCCTCAACCAAGCGGAAGTTGTCGAGTTTTACCCCGAGCTCCATACCTCCGGTCCGCTCTACGCGTCCGTCTTCATATGTATAGGGTTTGCCGGTCCGAATCTTTACTTCATCACCCGGACTGAGGAATTTCTGCTCGGCAAAGTTGCTCTCCGCCACCTTGCGGATATCGTCCTCGTCATAAGCAGAGATCTGTCCTCCCCCACGCAATCCACCCTTCCCGTCGAGGACGCCCGCGCGAACGGGGCCGAGGCCTGGGTAAAGCGCTGCTTGGCAGCCGTTGCGCCGCGGGAGATGGCAGCACGTGCGACGGGCAGCTTGTCGTGGAGTTTCGTGCCCACCGCGGCAAAAGAGTCTTTCGCGCCTGCCCTTGAGCTTGCTGCTGCAGGTATCGAGCCAAGCGTCTGGTTCTCTCGGCGGTCTTCTCGGAGGCCTTCCCTCGGGTCCTCGCTGGCATTTCTGCCGGGGTTCCCACCCAGGTGGTCAGCGGCTAGGGCCTGCATCTCGGCCACAGTCATGGGAGGTGCCGCCGGATCATCGATGCGCCTATCGTACATGCCGCGTTTGCTGGGGTTGCCCAAGATGGCGTGTGCCGCCTGCAATTCACCCATGCGATAGGCTTCGAGCCAGGCTGGGCCAGCATGCTTTCAATCTGCGCGGCAAGGGCCTCCGGCGGTAATGAGCGGTCAAGGCCTAGTGATTGGTACAAGGTGTAGGACATGGTGAAATGCTCCTTTTTGAGAAAGAATCATGGAAGAGAGAAGTGAGAGTTACGCTTGCGCGTTTCTCTGTTAAAGAGCACGCTACGCAGCTTTTTGCCTGCCTCGAAGATTGTGGGGAACGCTCCCCTGCCCGCATACTCGAGCACGGTGCAACGTGGGTACAGGCGGGCGTCGCGGAGCTCCCATGCGGGTGGTCTATGCGGGATAGATAAATAAAAAATTGGCTTTTCTATAGCGGGATAGGCTAATCTTTCTATCGTGCAATAGATAACGGTGGACCGGTTTCCACCCTCGCAACCGCTTTCTACTCCCCCTACCCCTGGGAGAAGCGGCGAGAGGAGGCCGAACTGCCATGGAGTAAACGAGGTAGATATGCCCAAGAAACAAGGCCTCTACAATCCCGCGCACGAGCATGACGCTTGTGGCGTGGCATTCATCGCCGATATGTATGGACGTTCGTCGCGCGACATCGTGGAGAAGGGAATCCAGGCGCTGGTCAACCTCGAGCACCGAGGTGCCGCGGGAGCGGAGACCAATACGGGTGACGGCGCCGGCATCCTCATTCAGATCCCTGATCGCTTCTGCCGTGCAGCCGCCGCGCAGGAGGGATTTGATCTTCCGGCAGCAGGAAGCTACGCCACCGGCATCGCCTTCCTGCCCAAGAAGCGCATGTCCATGTTGGACGCAAAGCGCGAGATCGAAGCGATCGCCGCCGAGGAAGGCGCCACCGTCTTAGGCTGGCGCGAAGTTCCGGTCAACCCAGCCGAGCTGGGTGAAATGGCCAAGGAGGCCATGCCCCACTTCGAGCAGATCTTCCTGAGCGCCGACGGCAAGAAGGGCATTGACTTAGACCGAGTCATGTTCTTCGTGCGCAAGCGCTGCGAACGCGAGCTCGGCACCAAGAACGGCGAAGAGACCATCTATTTCCCGTCCTTGTCCTCGCGCACCATTGTCTACAAGGGCATGCTCACTACCCCGCAGCTGGCGAGCTTCTACCGCGACCTGCGCAATCCCTTGATGGAATCTGCCATCGCTCTCGTACACTCGCGCTTTTCCACCAATACTTTCCCCTCGTGGCCGCTTGCCCACCCCTACCGCATGGTCGCGCACAACGGCGAGATCAATACCGTCAAGGGCAACGAGAACTGGATGCGCGCCCGCGAGTCCCTCATCCAGTCGGCGCAGCTAGGCCCGCTCGACCGCGTGCTTCCCATCTGCGCGCCCTCCGGTTCCGACACCGCGCTTTTCGACGAAGCACTTGAGCTCCTGCACCTCGGCGGGCGTAGCCTGCCCCACGCGGTAATGATGATGGTGCCCCAAGCCTGGGAGCACGCCGATGCGCTCGACCCCCAGCTGCGGGACTTCTACGAGTATCATTCCTGCCTCATGGAGCCCTGGGATGGGCCTGCGGCAATCGCCTTCACGGATGGAACCGTCGTGGGCGCTGTTCTCGACCGCAACGGACTGCGCCCAGGACGTATCTGGATCACGGATGAAGGCCTCGTCGTGATGGCTTCTGAAGCTGGAGTGCTCGACATCGACCCAGCGCGCGTCGTCAAGCGCACCCGCGTCCAACCTGGCCGCATGTTCTTGGTGGACACCGCACAGGGCCGCATTATCGACGACGAGGAAATCAAGCACGCCTTGGCCACCGCAGAGCCTTATGGCGAGTGGATCCGTGAGAACTTCGTGCACATTGATGACCTGCCGCAAACCCAGTACAACTACATGCCCCACAACCGGGCGGTGCTGCGCCAGCGCGTCTTCGGAATCACCGAAGAAGATGTGGACCTTATCATCCGGCCGATGGCGCTCAATGCCTCCGAGGCCATCGGCTCCATGGGCTCTGATACTCCCATAGCCACCTTGTCCAACCGCCCGCGCATGCTCTTCGACTTCTTTGCGCAGCGCTTTGCGCAGGTAACGAACCCGCCGCTCGATAGCATCCGGGAGAAGAACATCACCTCGATGTTCACCCTGCTAGGTGCGCAGTCCGATGTCTTGAACCCCGATGCCACGGCCGCCCGCCGCATCCACCTCGACGGCCCCATCATCGACAACCAGGCCTTTACCACCCTGGTCCACGCCAATGACGAGGGCAATGCCGAGAACTTTGGCGCCGCCGTCATCTCCGGGCTCTACCCCGTGGCGCACCACGGCCGCGGGCTGCGCGAGGCTATTGCTCGCGTGCGACGCGAAGCCTC
Organism: Corynebacterium sp. UBA4397; assembly: GCF_002390965.1. Taxonomy (NCBI): domain Bacteria; kingdom Bacillati; phylum Actinomycetota; class Actinomycetes; order Mycobacteriales; family Corynebacteriaceae; genus Corynebacterium; species Corynebacterium sp. UBA4397. The sequence goes on along the minus strand of NZ_DGRD01000026.1, from coordinate 18,480 downwards.
CGCCGCCATCGCCGAGGGCAAAACCCTCCTCGTGCTCTCTGACCGCGAATCCGACGAGCGCTTCGCCCCAATCCCTTCCCTTCTGCTTACTTCTGCCATCCACCAACACCTCGTGGCCGAGCGCACCCGCACGCGTGCCTCCTTGGTCATCGAAACTGGTGACGCTCGCGAGGTACATCATCTGGCGATGCTCATCAGCTTCGGTGCCGATGCCATCAACCCCTACATGGCCTTCGAGACCATCGATGAGCTGCGGCTTAAAGGCCAGCTCGGCGAGTTCACCCTCGACGAGGCGTGCGCCAACTACATCAAGGCCGCCACGACCGGCGTGCTCAAGGTGATGTCCAAGATGGGTATCGCCGCCGTGTCCTCCTACCGCGGCGCCCAGCTTGCGGATGTCACGGGTCTGCGCCAAGAGCTCCTCGACGAGTACTTCGGCGGAATCAACTCCCCTATTTCCGGCATCGGCTTGGACGATATCGCAGCCGACGTCGAGGCCCGCCACCGCGGCGCCTTCCTGCCCCGCCCCGAGGAGCACGCGCACCGCGAGCTGGAGCTGGGCGGCGAGTATAAGTGGCGCCGCGAGGGCGAGTTCCATCTGTTCAACCCGGAGACCATTTTCAAGCTGCAGCACGCCACCCGTACCGGCCAGTACCAGATCTTCAAGGACTACACTCGCGCGGTCAACGACCAATCCCAGCGCTTGGCTACCATCCGCGGGCTCTTCGAGTTCGCACCGGATCGCCCGGCCATCTCCGTCGATGAGGTCGAGCCCGTCGCTGATATTGTCACCCGCTTTAGCACCGGTGCGATGTCCTACGGCTCCATCTCCTCCGAGGCGCATGAGACTCTGGCCATCGCCATGAACCGCCTGCACGGCATGTCCAACTCCGGCGAGGGTGGCGAGGACCCCAAGCGCTTCGACATCGAGGCCAATGGCGATTGGCGCCGCTCTGCCATCAAGCAGGTGGCCTCTGGCCGTTTCGGTGTCACGAGCCACTACCTCAACAACTGCACCGACATCCAGATCAAGATGGCGCAGGGCGCCAAGCCCGGAGAAGGTGGTCAGCTGCCGCCGAACAAGGTCTATCCGTGGATCGCCGAGGTCCGCATCACGACCCCAGGCGTCGGCCTCATCTCCCCGCCGCCGCACCACGACATCTACTCCATCGAGGATCTGGCCCAGCTCATCCACGACCTCAAGTGCGCTAATCCTGACGCTCGCATCCACGTCAAACTCGTGGCAGAGCAGGGCATCGGCGCCGTCGCCGCGGGTGTTTCCAAGGCCCACGCCGATGTCGTCCTCGTCTCCGGCCATGACGGTGGCACCGGCGCTTCCCCGCTGACCTCGCTCAAGCATGCCGGCGGCCCCTGGGAGCTTGGCCTAGCGGAGACTCAGCAAACGCTGCTGCTCAATGGTCTGCGCGATCGCATCCGCGTGCAGTGCGACGGACAGCTCAAGACGGGCCGCGACGTCATCATCGCCGCTCTGCTGGGCGCCGAGGAATTCGGTTTTGCCACCGCCCCCCTCGTCGTCGAGGGCTGCATCATGATGCGCGTGTGCCACCTCGATACCTGTCCGGTCGGTGTTGCGACCCAGAATCCGGAGTTGCGCAAGAAGTTCACGGGTCGCGCCGAACACGTGGTCAACTTCTTCACCTTTATTGCCCAAGAGGTGCGCGAGTACCTCGCCCAGCTGGGCTTCCGCTCCATCGACGAGGCGGTGGGTCAGGCCCAGGTCCTGAACCAGCGCACGGAGGCTCCGAGCGAGCGCACCGCCGCCTTGGACTTGAGCCCGATCTTCGAGCGCGTTGAATCCCCGCACTTCCGCAACCAGAACCTGCGGTGCACGCGCACCCAGGATCACTCCCTGGAGAACGCACTCGACAACCTGCTCATCTCCGAGTCCCAGCTGACAATCGACGCCGCCGCTGCGAAGTCCTCAGCCAACGCGCCCAGCTGGATGAGTGCCTCGGAGAACCCTTCCGTGCACCTGCACCATCCCATTTCCAACCGCGATCGCTCTGTGGGCACGATGCTGGGCTCCCGGATTACCCGCGCTTCCGGTGCCAAGGGCCTGCCCGAGGACACCATCACCATCAGTTTCACCGGCTCGGCCGGAAACTCCTTCGGTGCCTTCATCCCCTCCGGGCTCACCTTGGACCTGGTTGGTGACGCCAACGACTTCGTAGGCAAGGGCTTATCGGGCGGGCGCATCGTTGTCCGGCCTTCCCCTGCTACTCCGCGGCAGCTGCCCACTAACCCGAATATCATCGCGGGAAACGTCACCGCTTATGGCGCAACCTCGGGCGAGCTATTCATCCGCGGCACCGTAGGCGAGCGCTTCTGCGTGCGAAATTCGGGTGCCACCGCAGTGGTGGAAGGCACCGGAAACCACGGATGCGAGTACATGACGGGCGGAAAGGTCGTCATCTTGGGCGAGGTGGGAGATAACTTCGGCGCCGGAATGTCCGGCGGAACCGCCTACCTCCTCAACAGCCCCGATGTGCAGTCGCGCTTGAGCAAGGACGTGGCCGACGGAATCGAGGAATTGGGCGAGGAGGACATCGAGTTCCTCTCCGCCATCATCGCCGAGCACATTGCCCGCACCAGCTCCACAACCACCGCGCGCCCGCAGGACATGGTGAAGATCGTTCCCGCCCCTTACCGCCGCGTACTCAACGTCATCGACGTCGCTTCCCAAGAGGGTCGCGACATCAACGAAGCAATCATGGAGGCAGTGAAATAATGGCCGATCCACATGGATTCCAAAAGTATGACCGCCGCGAACCCGCACACCGCCCCGTGCCGCTGCGCCTGCTCGACTTCCGCGAAGTCTATGAGAAGGCCCCCGACGGCCAGATCGAACAGCAGGCCACTCGTTGCATGGACTGCGGCGTCCCTTTCTGCCACGAGGGCTGTCCTTTGGGCAACATTATTCCCGAGTGGAACGATCTCGTGCGTCAAGACCGCTGGCGTGAGGCCTACGACCGGCTCCACGCGACCAATAACTTCCCGGAGTTCACTGGCCGCCTGTGCCCAGCCCCCTGCGAGGGAGCCTGCGTGCTCGGCATCAATGACGATGCCGTGACAATCAAAAACGTCGAGCTGGCCATCGTCGAAAGGGCCTTTGACGAGAACTGGGTCCAGCCCATACGGCCCTCGCTCGTGACCGGCATGGCAGTCGCCGTCGTCGGCTCTGGGCCCGCAGGTCTGGCCGCAGCCCAGCAGCTGACTCGCGCAGGTCACAAGGTCACTGTCTTTGAGCGTGATGATCGTCTCGGCGGGCTCATGCGCTATGGCGTGCCCGAATACAAGATGAATAACCGCTGGATCGATCGCCGCATCACCCAAATGGAAGAAGAGGGCACCGAGTTCCGCACGGGAGTCTCCCCCACAGCCGCGGACCTCTCCGCCTTCGATGCAGTAGTCCTCGCCACGGGCACCCCGGTGCCCCGCGATCTTCCCGTCGACGGCCGTGAGCTCTCTGGAATCTTCCCGGCCATGGAGTACTTGACCTGGCAGAACCGCGTCAATGAGGGCGACTACGAAGAGTCCGCTATCTCAGCACAGGGAAAGAAAGTTGTTATCATCGGCGGCGGCGATACCGGCACCGACTGCTTCGGCACCGCACTGCGCCAAGGTGCGGCCTCGGTTACTCAATTCGACATCCGCCCGCGCGCGCCCCGCAACCGGGCTGCCTCCACGCCGTGGCCAATGTATCCGCTCCTCTACCGCACAGCTACCGCTCACGAGGAAGGCGAGTACACCATCTCCGGCGACGAATCCGCCGAGGAAATCGCCGCCCTGGGTCTTGCCACCCGCGTGCCGGGGAACACTCTTGGCAACCGTATCTACTCCGTCAACACCGTCTCCTTCCACGGCTCAGAAGGCCGAGTAACCTCGCTGCGCGGCAACGAGGTGGAGGTCGTCGACGGGCGCCGCCAGCCCATGGAGGATACGGACTTCGAATTGGATGCCGACCTCGTACTCATCGCCCTTGGCTTCCAAGGCGCGGAGCGTTCCGGGCTCATCCATGAACTCGGAGTCGCCTTCGACGAGCGCGGCCGCATGGTGCGCGACGAGGAATACCGCGCCCAGGTAAAGCCGCTTTTCCCCGGCTTCAAGCCCAAGGTCTATGTCGCGGGCGACAATGGGCGTGGCCAGTCCCTCATTGTTTGGGCCATCGCGGAAGGCCGCGCTGCCGCCGCGGCTGTCGACGCCGACCTCATGGGCGAGACCGCCCTGCCCGTCGCCGTCACCCCACGCACCAACCCGCTGCGAGTCTAAGCCCGCGAGCGTTTGTGGAATTCCACCCGCGGGCGAAAGCCTGCGGGGTGCTTCATCTGCGCCACGCCATCTGCGATCATCATGCGGTGGCGCGGATTGATCTCCTGCGGAAGCTGGGTCGCGGAGAACCAACGCAGCTCAGTGTTTTCCTCGTCGCTGATGCTGGCCTGCGCGTCATCTGCGACTGATAGGCGCAGTGCAGTTTCGATGAAGGAACACTGGTCTCCGTTGGGATAGGTGACGGGTTCTCCCGCCCCCACTCCCAGCAGCGCCTCGACTTGAGCGTCTAATCCCACCTCTTCTTTGACCTCACGCACTGCCGTTTCCCCGACATCTTCGCCGGGCTCGCAGATCCCGCAGACAGGCGTCCATGCACCGGTATCGGCTCGGCGCACTAGAAGCACTGAAGGAACCTCCCACAACGGCGCCCCAACGGGAACGTCCCGCACAATGACGGCGACGCAGCCGGGAAGAAAGAGTGGATCGTGGCCGATTTTCTCGCGCAAACGAATGATGAAATCCGGAGTTGGCATAGTCCGCATTCTAGCGCAGCGCGTGCCTAGCCCCGCGCCGGAGTGCCCAGCACTTGGCGAATGAGAGCGTCGATATCAGATGCCGGGGTAAAAGACATTTCGATGCTTTTCTCTGCCGCGATGCCCGTCTCACTCCCCGTGCTACACGTCTCCCCTGGCTCCAAATGCCGGCTCGTCCCTGAAACCAACCCCACGATGACGGGTCCTTGTGACAGTTGCGCATAGACCGGCCCGCCGGAATCACCCGCCGCAGCGCACACCGACGCGCTGGCAGCGTTTGACTCAAGAGAATCCTCGCCGGCCAGCAGCTTGGATGGCTGAGTGTCGTGACTGAACTGCCCGCATGTTTGCCCGGTGCTGCGCCCCAGCTTGCACACCTGGCTGGGAAGATGATCTAGGCTTTGTGCGATCTCTGTGCCCATCCATTCAGGAGTGTAATACTCGGCATCGCGATAGAGCTCGATGAATGCCACGTCCAAGTCATGCGTTGGTTGCGCATAGAGATCCGAGTAGATCACTTCACCGATGGGCTCGGCCGGGTAGCGAAACTCCCCCGATTGCACTCCCGCCCACACCTTCTCTCCCGGCTTCGCGCAATGCGATGCCGTGACGGCAATGCTGCGGCCATCCTCCAGCTGAAAAGACCATGCCGCGGTGCAGACCTGAAAGTTGAAAGAAGTCCCAGGAGTTGGCACCTGCCCCGAAATATCAATCGCCGTGCCAGGCGGCAAAGCCGCAAGCGCCGGTTTATAGGAGGTCATGCCCGGCGCGCGATCCGCGTCTTGTGCATTAGCGTCTGGATTATCACCCGGGCTATCACCTTGGCCATCAAACGCGCCTTCCGCTTGGTGGTCATGGATCCCTGCTCCAGGACCGCCCTGAGTTCCGCTCTCGGGAGCATCCCCCGTATCGGCGCCCTTGTCAGGCAAAAACTGCTCGGAAAACTCACTGATACCGCTGCACGCGCTCAAGAAACCGAGCAACGCGCACGCGGATACTGCAGCCAGTGCGCTCCGCGCGGTCTTAGCGCTTCTCACCAGGCCCGTCAGTCTCTTCGCCATTGTTGTCCTCGGTGGAAGTACTTTCCTCCGGGCATTGTTCGTTCCTTTTATTTAGCTCGCGAATGAACTTCTCCGGATCAAATTCGTTGAAGTACTCCGCTGCGGCGAACCTCTCCTGAGCCATCTAAACCTCCGTCTTCTCGATTGAATGGACGATGAAGTCCTTGACCTGGGCGGCGTCATTAGGCAAGTCGCTGACGTGGCGCGGCGCGGCGAGAATATCCGCAAAGCGCTCCGGCACTGCGGGCGCGTGTCCTGTGGCATCTTCAATAGTCTCGGAGAACTTCACCGGCAACGCCGTCTCCAGGCACACGATGGGGGTCTGCACCCCTGCCTCTTGCGCACGCTGTGCGGTCTTTACTCCATCGGCGGTATGCGGATCCAAAAGGTAGCCGTAGCGCTTTTCGATGTCGCGGATAGTTTCCAAGCGCTCAGCGTGAGTGGAGGAACCGGAGACGAAGCCGTATTCATCCCGCGCTCTTTCTACAAGATCGGCGTCGATGACGAATCCGCCTTGCTTGACCTTGGTTCCAAAGAGTTCGGAGGTCTCTGCAGCGTCGCGGCTCAAAAGATCGAAGACGAAGCGCTCAAAGTTGGAGGCGCGTGAAATATCCATCGAGGGAGAAGACGTAGCCAGCGTCTCGGAGGCGGGGCGGGGGCGGTAGCTACCGGTACGGAAGAACTCATCGAGCACATCGTTCTCGTTGGTTGCGACGATAAGGCGATCGATGGGCAGCCCCATCTGGCGCGCGATGTGTCCCGCGCAGATGTCACCGAAGTTGCCGGTGGGGACGGAGAAGGACACCTTCTCCTCATTATCCGCGGTCACCTTGAAGTAGCAGCTGATGTAGTAGACAACCTGCGCCATAAGCCGCGCCCAGTTGATGGAGTTAACCGCTCCGATGCGGTACTTGGCCTTGAACTCAGCGTCAGAAGAAACCGCCTTGACCACGTCCTGGCAGTCATCAAAGACACCATCGAGAGCGATGTTGAAGATATTCGGGTCCTCGAGGCCAAACATCTGTGCTTGCTGGAACGGCGTCATCCGGCCTGCAGGGGTAAGCATGAATACGCGAATACCCTTGCGTCCCCGCATGGCGTACTCGGCCGAAGATCCGGTGTCTCCCGACGTGGCACCGAGAATGTTGAGGGTCTGTCCCCGCCTTCCGAGCTCGTACTCGAAGAGTTCACCGAGGAGCTGCATGGCCATATCCTTGAAGGCTGCAGTAGGACCCTGGGAGAGGTGACCAATGTAGAGCCCATTACCTAGCTCACTGACCGGGACAATCTCCGGCGAGTCAAACTTGGGGTAGGTATAGGCGCGCGCGGCGATGGCCTCGAGGTCTTCGCCCGGAATATCGTCGACGAAGACTTTCAACACCTCCGCCGCGAGGGCCGCATACCCCTTCTCCGCGAGGAGGCTGCGCCAGTTATTCAAGGTGGCACTATCGAGTTGCGGATACGCCTCCGGGAGGAAAAGCCCACCGTCGGGGGCTAGGCCTCCCAGGAGAATATCGGTAAAGGCGGCTGGGGTCCGGTCGCTATCGCGCGTAGAAATGTACTTCACATCAAGCATCTTAGTAGGGCACGCGTAAAGTATCAGCCATGTCTGCGCCCAATCCTCGTGAGGTTGTCACCACCAAGGCCCTTTCAATATGGGTCGCGGCGGTGCTGGTCTATATCGTGGCGATAGCCGGACGCACCTCTTTTGGTGTGGCCGGGCTCGATGCCATAGACCGTTTTGGAGTCACGGCCTCCCAAATTGCCGTCTTTACCTCAGTGCAACTGGGGGTCTATGCCTTTGCCCAAATACCTACCGGTCTACTCATAGACAGGTTCGGTCCGCGCAAACTGCTCGTCGTCGGAGCAATAGTCATGGGCGTGGGTCAGGTCCTTTTGGGCTTTACCTCAAGCTATTGGGTGGCCATCGCAGCCCGTGTACTCATTGGCGCCGGCGATGCCACCGCATTCCTGTCAGTCATGCGCATCTTGCCTTATTGGTTCCCGCTGCATCGCACGCCCATGTTTACCCAGGTAACCGTATCTTTGGGACAGGTAGGACAATTCCTATCCGCAGTGCCTTTCCTGTGGCTGCTGGGATATAGCGGCTGGACGGTTGCCTTTGTGACCCTAGGTGCAGTCGGAATCCTCATCGGCGTCGCCGCCGCCGTTGCTGTGGCTGATTCCCCCGAAAAGCTCGGAATCCTCGAGCCACTGAGCGAACAGCCCGGGGAGAGTTCTGCCTCGGTGGGCAAACAGCTGGCCACTGTGTTCCGTTCCCCCGTGGCCTGGCAGGCATTCTTCATCCACTACATCGGAATGCTTACCCCCAACGTCTTCATCATGCTGTGAGGCATGCCCATGATGACTCAGGGCATGGGCATCACCCCCATACACGCAGGTTGGGTACTCACGGCCTACACCGTATTTATCGTCCTCATCGGCCCCCTGCACGGAAGCATCTCTGCACGCGCGCGTGGCACCCGGGATTGGACAGCTATAGTTTTTGCGCTCATCCACATTGTGGGTTGGTTTGTCTTCTTCGCCTTTGGCACAGGCCTAGCCTCGATGCTGATCCTGATCTTCGTCATGGCGGCGTGCACGCCCTCCTCCAACTATGGATTCGACATCGTCCGTGAGTTCCTAGACCGTGAGGTTGTCGCCACCGCCACGGGACTGGGCAACATGGGAGGATTCATTTCCGCTATGGTCGGCGCCCAGCTCTTCGGTATCCTCCTTGACCACCGCGGCAGCGCGCCCGACTATGGCTTCGGCGACTTCCGCGTGGCTTCGCTAGCGGTGCTGGCCATCTGGGCTATCGGCATCATGGGAGTCATCATCACCCACATTCTGCGTGCTCGCTCCGGCGGCACACGCCCGCCAGTCAAGGTCATTGAAGAAGACTAAAAACACTGAGCAAACTTAGCCGTGGAGAATGTAATCCACCGACCCGCGCGGATCTTCTAAGAACTCCCTCGTGGCAGCAACTGCTTCGGCGGAGTCAAAGTCGATTCTTTCGAATCCCAGCGAGTTAAGCTCCACGATGTCTGCACCTGGGTAGCCCAAGAGGATGGGCGAATGCGTGGCTATAATGAATTGCCGTCCGTGCTCTACGGCCTGATAGATCTCCGCTATAAGCGCCATCTGCCGCACCACGCTTAAGCCCGCCTCTGGCTCATCAAAAATGTAGATTCCCGTCCCAGAGACGTGCTCTTCTATAACGTCAAAGAGAGACTCACCGTGCGAGCGCGAATGGAGATCGATATTCGGGTCTAGCCGCGAGCGCCCGCCACGCTCCTCCTCGGTGCTTCCGGCTTCCAACAACTCGCTATGTGTCTCTGCCCGCAAGAAATAGCCACGCTGAAGGTTTTCTTTCACCGTGCAGCGCAGGTTTCGTGCCAGTGGCGAGTCCCTGTTCACGCGCGCTGGGTCCGCTATCCTCCCACCGCGGGCGTCAAACTCCAGATTTAAGGCAATCGCTTCCAACAAAGTGGACTTGCCAATCCCATTGTCACCCACGAAGCAGGTCACGGGTTGGCGCAGCGCAAAGTGAGGGAGGTCGACAAGGTAGCTCACGCAGGGCAGGTCGAGCAAGAACTCCTCGGTGGGTGTTCCATCTAGGTAGAAGTTTTCAACCAGCATGAACTAGAGCCTATCGAGCAGGGCTGCTTTCTGCGACAAAACTGTCGACCGCTGAGGTAACCAGGCCAGCATCAAATGCTTGCATTACGCCGTGAGCCTCAAAGCTGGTGAGCAAGCCGTTTTCCACTGCCACGTTGAGTGTGCGCCGCAGCTCCTCGCGATTTTGTTCGCGCGAGCTTTGCTCCTTGAGGATTCCGCGCGGAACGGAGTCCAAGGGAATCCCCAACGAGGATGCCAAGGAGAGGACTTGGTCATCTTGAAGAGAAGAAGCGCTGCCTGACTGCTGTTCTTGACTAACGCCACCGGAAATGGCCTCGCTGACCGTGCGCGAGCCTACCGGTGTATCATTTCGCGTGCTGGCCCATACCCCGCAGCCTATGACGACGGCGATGGCAAGGACCACCACCGCCCATAGGTAGAGGATCTTATAGTTCTTCACACCGCATTATCCTAGCGGCCATTTCCATCCGGATCGAGAAAAGAGCCAAAGGAACCACGCGGGGGATCGAGGCGCTCGTTCAAGAGGTCGATCAGAGAGCGAATAGTCGTCTCTCCCACCGGACGATCTGAGCGTCCTTTGCGTCCAGTGTTAGCACGGGCGTCCTCCCACCCTTCTTGGCGGGCCGGATTGGTTTCTGGCTGCGTGACGTCAATTGTGAGCACCGAGCCTTCCACCGACAGTTTCGTTGAGGGTTGTACGCCGGCAGCACGGGCGGCTGCAAGCAGAGCCGAGAGCTCCGCCACGCTGGCAGAACTGAGGTCTAGCGACAAAGTGAGGGACATGATTCTCCTTAGGTTTCGATTCGCGGCACGCCACCACGCGTCGGGCCATCAACGCTTCCTCAATGTTTGAGAACGTGCCCGTAGGTAGGTGGCGTTGATAGCCCCAGACTAGACGCGTAGCCCAGGGCTCGGCACCCGGGAGGGCGAAGCTCCGGGAAAGATCAGGGATGTCACCTAGTCGTGCTCGAAGGACTCCGCTTCGCCCCAAAAGACCTCATCGACGACCTTGCGCGCGTGCCTGGTCAGCTTCAGATAAGACTCCAAGAACTCTTGATTTTCCTCCGGTGGCCAGCCGGCCGCTCCCGCCACCTGCGCCAACTGGGGGCCGGGTGTGGGCAGCTGATCGACGCGCTTGCCGCGCACAAGCACCAGCGCGTTGCGGGCGTCGGTAGCCATAAGCCAGGCCGCGCGCAGGTCTTGGACTTGGGACGGCGGAATAATCTCCTCTTTTTCCAGGACATCGAGCACCCGCAGCGTGGAGGGATCATGCAACTGCGGATACTCGTGGGCATGCATCATGGTCAGGAGCTGAACCGTCCACTCGATGTCTGTCAGAGCGCCTCGCCCCAGCTTCGTGTGAGTATTGCGATCCGCTCCTCGCGGCAAGCGCTCGTTGTCTACTCGCGCCTTCATCCGGCGAATATCCCTTATAACGGCCTCACTCACCCCGTCAGCGGGATAACGGAACTCATCAATCATAGCCAGGAAGCGCTCTCCTACCTCGTGGTCTCCAGCAACAAAGGCGGCGCGCAGCAAAGCCTGCATCTCCCAGGATTCGCCCCATTGCCGGTAATAGCGCTCGTAAGAGGCAATCGTGCGAACCACCGCACCAGATCGCCCCTCTGGGCGCAAGCCTAGGTCCACGTCGAGGGGCGGATCACCCGAAGGCTTAGATAGCCTGCGCCGCAGCTTATCCACAATCCCTATCGCCCACCTGATGGCATCTGACTCATCTTGTCCCGGCACGGGGTCGGCGACGACGATAACATCGGCATCCGAGCCAAACCCAAGTTCCATTCCTCCCAGGCGCCCCATGCCGATGACGGCGATGCGGGCGGGAGGCAGGCTCTCGCTCTCGTTACGCCAAGCGCGAACCTCGGCTCGCAACGCAGCCTCGAGCACCGCGTCCCAGATGGTGGACAACTCATGGCAGACCTGTTGCACGGACATCAACCCCAGCAGATCGGCTGCGGCAATGCGGGCCAGCTCGACGCGGCGCAGCGAACGAGCCACCGCCACCGCTTTATCGGGGTTAGCGTGGCGCTTGGTGGAATTGACCAGCGCCTGAGAAACCTGCTCGGGCTTTGTCTCCAACAACTTAGGGCCCGAAGCGCCGTCGGAAAGCTGCTTGACCACGTCTGGGGCGGCGATGATGAGGTCGGATGTAAAAGGAGAGGTCCCCAGAATCTTCATGAGGCGCTGGCCGACGATCCCTTCATCGCGCAGCATGCGCAGGAACCACGAGCTATCGTGCGCTGCCTCAGACAGCTTGCGATAGTTGAGCAGACCCATATCCGGGTCGGCGGTGCTCGAGAGCCAGTTCATCAAGGTCGGCAACAAGATGGCCTGGATGCGCGCCTTGCGCGAATTGCCGGCCGCCAGCGAATTCAGGTGCTCGAAAGCTCGCTCGGGATAGATATAGCCCAAGGCTGCCAATTGCAGCTTGGCTGCTTCCGGAGAGAGCTTGAGTTCGTCCGCAGACATCGATACCACCGAATTGAGCAGCGGGCGGTAGAACAACCGCGAGTGCAGCTCAGAGATCCGCAAACGGACCTTGCGCAGGTAATCATTCATCTTCTGCGCCGCAGACTTATTGCTCTGGGCGGAGAAGCCCGCAATAACGGCAAGCCATTTGAGCGCGGGCTGGTCATCATCCGGAGGAAGCGTATGGGTGCGCCGGAAGCGTTCTAGCTGAAGACGGTGCTCCAGAAGGCGCATAAACTCATAGGCGTCGATGAGCTGCATGCCGTCCTCGCGTCCAACATACCCGGCCTTAATGAGGGCCGAAAGAGCATCGACGGTGGAGAGCACGCGCAAAGACTCATCGGAGCGCCCGTGCACCAGCTGCAAAAGCTGAACGGCAAACTCCACGTCACGCAGGCCGCCCACGCCGAGTTTGATCTCACGCTGTTTGAGCTCATCTGGCACGTTCTCCAGTACCCGGCGCCGCATGGCTTGGATGTCTTCGACGAAAGATTCACGCTGCGAGGCCGTCCAGACCATCGGCCCAATCTCGCGGAGATAGTCCTGGCCCAGCGGTAGGTAGCCCGTCTGTGGGCGGGCCTTGAGCAGAGCCTGAAACTCCCAGGTTTCCGCCCACCGCTGGTAATAGGCCACGTGGGATTCCAGTGTGCGCACTAGGGCACCGGACTTCCCCTCCGGGCGGAGGTTGGCGTCTACTTCAAAGAAGCACTGCGAACCCACTCGGTTGAACTCGGAGGCCAGGCGGGTGACTTTCTGGGATGCCTCACTGCCGACGAAAATCACGTCGACGTCCGAAATATAGTTCAGCTCTCCCGCCCCACACTTGCCCATCGCAAGAACCGTTAGCTGCGCATCAAGCGGGGCGTCTTCATAAACACGGCGCACGGCGACGGCCAAGGCTGCTGTAAGAGCGGCGTCGGCAAGCGCGGTGGTGAGCTTCGTTACCTCGCTAAACTCAACCCGCGGCTGGGGCTTGTTCTGACCCTTGCGGGAGTAAAAAGTGCCGGCAAGATCGAAGGCGGCAATGCGCATCATCAACGTACGATAGGCAGCCTTGAGCTCGGGATGAAAGTCTCCCTCAGCAGCGCGATACGTGCCTGGCGTCGAAAGATCGTCCCGTGCGGTATCGGGTCGATCCAAAGTCTGCGCATAAGTAGCAGGCTGCGCGCCCACCACGGACAGTAACTCCTGCAGCATTTGCTTTGGAGTTGGCAGAGGCTTGGCCAATTCCTTCCACAGATGAGGATTGGCGGCGAGATGATCTCCGAAGGCTGTCGAACCACCGACGAGAGCAATGAGCCGCACACGCAATTCTTCGTTATCGCGAACGTGACTATCCAACTCCGGTGCCAATTCGTAGATGCGGATCAACGTGTTGAGGGCCAGGTCAGGGTTGCCCGCAGCAGCAAGAGTCCACAAAAGATCGACCGACTGCAGGTTATTCCAACCCAGTTCCGCTAGATCGGCCGCTGCGTTAGCACGGGTTAGCCCCAAAGTTGCCGGTGAAGGCACTGTGGCAGGACGCATGACTCTCCCTAGAAGTTGAGGTTGTTTTTGAGCTCAAAGGTGGTTATCTGCTTTTGGTATAGATGCCACTCTTCCCACTTGGAGCGCAGGAAATATTCAAAGACGTGCTCACCTAAGACTTCAGCCAGAAACTCCGACTTCTCAAAAAGCCGCAGCGCGTGATCAAGGCTAAGTGGCAAATCCTGATACCCCATGGCGCGGCGTTCACGGTGCGTGAGCTTGTGTACGTCATCTTCAGCCGGATCTCCCAGTTCATAGCCATCACGGATGCCTTTAAGCCCCGCCGCAAGGAGCACCGCGTAGCCCAGGTACGGGTTCATCGCGGAATCGATCGAGCGGATTTCCACCCGGCGCGACTCCGCCTTGCCTAGGCGATAGGTGGGAACACGCACCAACGCAGAACGATTAGAAACGCCCCACGTGGCCGCACCTGGCGCCTCGCTGCCAAACATGAGGCGCTTATAGGAATTGGTCCACTGATTTGTCACTGCCGTCATCTCGAGCGAGTGCCTCAAGATGCCGGCGATGAACTGCTTGGCAGTATCCGAGAGCGAAAACTCATCATCCGGATCGTGGAAGGCGTTGGATGTGCCCTCAAAAAGGCTCATGTGCGTGTGCATGCCGGAGCCAGGAAGATGTTCGAAAGGCTTGGGCATGAACGTCGCACGCACGCTTTGGGCCCGTGCTACTTCCTTGATGAGGTGCCGGAAGGTCATGATGTTATCTGCCATGGACAAGATGTCCGCGTGCCGCAAGTCTATTTCCTGCTGTCCCGGCGCGGTCTCGTGGTGACTAAACTCCGTGGCAATCCCCATTGACTCCAATGCCAACATGGCACGCCGCCTAAAGCTCGGTGCGTTGTCGTGCGTAGCCTGGTCGAAGTAACCGCCATTATCCGTCGGGCAAAGCTTGGTGATGTCTTGCGTGTTTTCCAGAAGGTAAAACTCTATTTCTGGCGAGACCATGCAGGTAAAACCATCATTAGCCGCCTCAGTGACCTGCCTGCGCAGGATGTGACGCGGGTCCACGAGGGCTGGCTGGCCATCTGGCTGCGCAATATCGCAAAACATGCGTGCGGATTGCAAGTCCGGTTCATCCTGATCGAAAGGAAGAATCTGGAAGGTAGAAGGATCCGGAAGCGCGATGGTGTCCGATTCCGAAATACGCGAGAAACCCTCAACCGAAGAACCGTCAAAGCCCACGCCTTCCTCGAAAGCCGATTCCAACTCCGAGGGACTCATGACGACGGATTTCAAGGCACCCAGAATATCTGTAAACCACAGGCGGATGAAGCGAATATCGCGTTCTTCGACGGTGCGGAGGACGAACTCATGTTGGCTATTCATGCTTTAGACCTTACCGTGCGTTGCTTAATGGAATGGACGGGTTTACTCGATAGGTTGCCGCAGGTGGAGCCGTTATGGCGGGGGTAGTGCGGAGGGGAGGAACCGGGCAGTCGCGTCGTTGGGTCATGCTTGAATCATTCCATAAACGAACACACGTACTAAGGAAAATGATGGACAACCGTTTAGATCCCCTCAGCAACCAAGCCTTTAATCTCATCCTCAAAGCTGCCCAAATGGGCTGGTCTCCCCTAGATCTCCTCCACATCTTGGGCAAAGAGGCACACGGGATCATTTACCGTGCAGCTATACGCGTTCCAGCGCGCATTAGTTCGAATCACTTAAGAAGAGACTGGCTTCACTTCGATCCTCCCGCGCGACTGCGAGCACGTAAGAAGTCTCTGGCCAAATGCGTCCGGCTTCTCTCCTGTCTCCCCGCAATGAAAGACACCGCAATCCTCGGAGATGCCTTCGCCACGGATGATAATTCTAGGTCTGGGATGGGCTCTAGGGCTAGGGTACAAGAGAAGATCCGCCGCCTGCTCGAGAAGGCGGAGTCAACTACTTTCGAACACGAGGCTGCGGCCTTAGTGGAACGCGCACAGTTGCTGCAACAGCGCCACCGCCTCCACGACCTTTCCATGGCGGATAGAATTTCCACTGCGGATGGCACGGGCGAGCACCCAGACCTTGTCCGCTCACTCCGTATCCACCTGCACCCTCCTTATATCAAGCATCAACTCGGGCTGCTAAGCGCCATTGCACAGGCTAATGGCTGCTCCTGTGTGCTTGTCCACCCTGCTGGAGTGGCCTGCATTCTAGGAGAGATGGCGGATGCAAGGTACACGAGCAGCCTTTTTGAATCCCTCAACCGGCAATGTGACTTCTTTATGCGCCAAGGCCCCAGTGCAGAGGAAGCCAGCACCAGAGGGCAATGTGCGTCCTATAGGCGTTCCTTCCGTTCCTCCTACGCCACGCGGATAGCGCAGCTGCTTACTGATGCGAATTCCCGTGGGGCGACAGTCACTCCAGACTCCGAAGAAGTCTTGCTCGACCGCTATGGCTTTGATGCACCCGGCGGCTTTGCGCAGACTCCAATCCTAGAGTTAGCGCCCTACTTGGTTCTCCTAGAACAGCGACAGCTACTCGCGGAAGCTGCCCGGGACCGTCTTTTTCCAGACTTGACTTCATTCTCTCTGCGCATTGGTGACTGGACTGGGGCTCGGGACGGTTTGCTCGCGGCGGATAACTCCCACTGGAGTGGCTGTGCCCCAAACTTGCAGGCGCGGCGCGAGCTCAGTGCTTAAAGCGCTCCGTGCCTAAAGCACTGAGTATCAGCCCCCTTTAAGCGGTCAGTCTTGGCTGCTCGGCGCTTATGGCTGTCATTGTGCGGGTAGTGTTTCACCTAAGCAATTGAAGTTATATAAACCATAAGGTGTTTGAGTATGTCTACGAAGACTTTTCTTGAGGTCGAAGCCAAGTTTGCTGTTGCCGAGTCCACCCCGCCACCCGAGCTCACGCGTCTCGAGGGAGTGGAGTCCATCGCCGAGACCCGCCATTTCGCCCTTTCAGCCATCTACTATGACACTGCGGATCTCCGCCTCACCCGTGCCAAGATCACGCTGCGCCGGCGCACGGGCGGCAACGATGACGGTTGGCATATAAAGCTCCCCGGCAAGCACGGCCGCACCGAGATACGCGCCGAGCTGGGGGAACCGATCGATGGCCGTTATGAGGTTCCGGCCGACCTTCTGCACGCCGTTCGCTCAATCATCCGCAAGAATCCCGTCGCGCCCATCGCACAAGTAGATAACAACCGCACCGAGCTCCTCTTGGCCGATTCACAGGGCAAGCCAGTCGCCGAGTTCTGTGATGATCACGTCACCAGCTTCTCTTTCCTCCCCGGCGGCCAACAGAATTCCTGGCGGGAGTGGGAGATCGAGCTAGCGGAGGGCATTGCTGCGACGGAGCACGGGGCTTCAGCACTGCGCAACGCCACGTCCCTGTTGATTGGAGCGGGCGCACGGGTTTCCTCTTCCCCGTCCAAGCTCGCTACCGCACTCGGAGACTCCATCAACAACGCGCCTCTTCCGCCTTCTTTGCTAACCCCAAACGTAGACCCGGATTCCCCAGCTGCTGCGGTGGTGGCCGCGTTGCGTGCTAATCGCGACAAACTCGTCGAATTCGATCCTCGTGTGCGCCGCAATGAATGGGATTCCGTGCATCAGATGCGGGTGGCCACCCGCGAGCTGCGCAGCCACCTGCAGACTTTCCACGGGATCGTGGTGGGTCCACAGGTGGAGCGCATCGAGTCGGAGCTTAAAACCCTAGCCGGGCTCTTGGGTGTGGCACGTGACGCCGAGGTGGTCGAAGATCGCTGGCAAGCCTTGCTTGCGTCGGAAGATTCGGACACTCTCGACGCACCTACGCGCGAGCACATCGCCCACGATATGGGGCGGGCTTACCGTCGGGCACACCGGCGAGTAATCACTGCACTAGATTCTGATCGCTACCTCGATCTCCTCGAGTCACTCGACTGCTTCTTGGCGGATCCTCCCGTTGCCGAGCATGACGGCACTGCAGAGGTTGAGCCCACTGAAGTAACCGAGAATATCGACGGTGTTGAGGCTGCTGAAGCAACTGGGTTTCCAGAGGATTCAGCGGAAGTGACAGTTCTTGAAGAACTACAATCTGCAGCGGAGCCCCCCGCACCCACTGAATCCGTGGAGGAAGTCCACGAGGATCCTGCCCACGACATCGAGGTTGTCTTAGCCCAGCACTTGGGCGCTGCTTATCAAAAACTGGTGAAGCGCCATAAGAAGGCAGTAAGCAATTGGGGTAATCCCGAGCTTTCACTGCACGAACGCGAAAGCTACTTCCACGACATGCGCAAAGCAGCGAAGAAGCTGCGTTATGCCGCAGAGGCAGCCGGTGCAGCAACCACATTGAAAACCAAGCGCCTCTACAAGTCCTGCAAGAAGATGCAATCGGTCTTAGGGGATTTCCAAGACTCTGTGACCTCGCGCGATAAGCTGCTTGAACTGGCGGCCGCTGCACGCCGGCGAGGCGAGGACACCTTTGGCTACGGGCTTCTCTACCAGCGAGAACGCGCAGTGGGCCTGGGCTCCCTACAGGAGTATGAGAAGTCCTACAAGGACATCAAGGACGCCTTCAAGCCTTTGGAGAAGAAACTGCGCAAGGCCAAGTAAAACCAGCCTTATGCCGGGCTCCAAATGGAGCCCGGCATGTTGCGATCGGGGTAAAGGTTTCACTGACTCTTCCGGTTTTAGAGTGCGTGGTGGGAGTGGCAGACAAGAAGTAAGTCCCCTTGTCGGTGATGGTTGAGGTATCGAATCTAGTCGTAACCGACAAGGGGACGGTGTTCATGGATTCTGCTGGGGATGTCACCCTTATCGAAGCTGACGCCTAAACCTCCATTGATCGGTGTCCTGACTGCGATAATGTCGGTATTTCCCGGGATCATCTCCACCGCACAGTCACAGTCCTGCCCATTGTTGGTGCTTGCCCGCTGGGGTTTGTTTTGGGGTGCCGGAAGTCGCCGTTAGGCGGTGTTGTCCTAACGGCTGGTGTGCGGGG